>NZ_CP154625.1:0-308900 GCF_051148895.1 Terrisporobacter vanillatitrophus | reverse complement strand
TTCTTGACCAATTACATAGTCATTAAGAATCTCCATCATTTCTTTAGGTTTTGGCAGAGATGTAGTATCCTCTTCCATTGTTTCTTCAATTTCTTCTTGAATGATTTCATCACAAAGTTCTACACATTCATCACATATATAAACGTTAGGACCTGCAATCAATCTTCTTACTTGATCTTGTGTTTTCCCGCAGAATGAACATTTCAGTTGTCTTTTTTCTTCGTATTTTGACATAACAAGCACCTCTTTCCTAACTATGGGCTTTCTCTATGACTTTGTCAACTAACCCATATTCCTTAGCTTCCATTGCACTCATAAAGTTGTCACGTTCAGTGTCAGCCTTCACTTTCTCCAATGGTTGACCTGTTCTTTCAGAAAGAATTTGATTTAATCTTTCTTTTATTTGTAAAATCCATTTAGCATGAATTTCTATATCTGTTGCTTGACCTTTTGCACCACCTAATGGTTGATGTATCATTATTGTACTATTTGGAAGAGCATATCTTTTACCTTTTGCTCCAGCATTTAATAAAAATGCACCCATAGATGCCGCCATACCTATACATATTGTGCTTACATCAGGTTTAATATATTGCATAGTATCATATATAGCCATACCTGCTGTAACACTTCCACCTGGGGAATTTATATATAGATGTATGTCTTTATCTGGATCTTCAGCTTCTAAGAAAAGTAGTTGAGCCACTACAAGCCCAGCAGTTACATCATTTACTTCATCACCTAAAAATATTATTCTATCTTTTAATAATCTAGAATATATATCATAGGCTCTTTCTCCTCTTCCTGTTTGTTCTACTACTGTAGGTACTAATGCCATAAATCATACCCCCTCTGAATGTTTAATATATAATTTACAGTAGTCCGGGGGGACTACTGTAAAGAATTAAGCTATTTTAGCACTATCAACTAATAAATCTATAGTTTTTCTTATTTTTAATTGACCTTCCATATCTTTTAAGTCAGTTGGTCTTAAAGCTTCTTTAACTTGTTCAACAGTCATGTTATAAGATTCAGCCATTTTTGCTACTTCTGAATCTACTTCTTCTTCGCTAACTTGAACATCTTCAGCTTTAGCTATTGCTTCTATTACTAATGAAGTTTTAACATTTCTTATAGCTTCATCTCTTCTGTTGGCAGTGAATTCAGCTTTGAATTCTTCCATAGTTTTACCAGTCATTTGTAAGAATTGCTCCATTCCAAATCCTTGGTATTGTAATTGATAGTTAAGTTCCATCATTTGGTTTTCTATTTCATTTTTAACCATAGCTTCTGGAACTTCTACTTCTGTATTAGCTACAACTTTTTCTATAACTCTATTTCTTAATTCATTTTTAGCCGCTTCTGCAGCATCTGCTTCAACTTTAGCTCTAACATCAGCTGTTAATTCTTCTAAAGTATTGAACTCAGTAGTATCAGCAGCAAACTCATCGTTTAACTCTGGTAATTCTTTTACTTTAACATCATTTACTTTAACTTTGAAAACAACTGGTTTTCCAGCTAAGTTTTCAGCATGGTATTCTTCTGGGAAAGTAACATTAACTTCTAATTCTTCTCCAACTTTTTTACCAACTAATTGCTCTTCAAATCCTGGTATGAATGATCCTGAACCTATAACTAAGTCATAGTTCTCACCTTTTCCACCTTCAAAAGCAACTTCTCCGTCAAATCCTTCGAAATCTATGTTGGCAGTATCTCCATTAGCTATTTCTCTTTCAACAGATACTAATCTTGATCCTTTTTCTCTCATTTCTTCTAATTTAGCAGTAACAGCATCTTCATTTACAGTTTCTTCAACTTTTTCTACTTCAACACCTTTGTACTCACCTAATTCAAAAGATGGTTTAACTTCTACATCAACTAATATAACTAATCCGTTATCTTTGCTTATTTCTTCTATATCTATTGATGGAGCATCGATTGGGTCTATTTTTAATTCATCTATAGCAGATGGATATACCTCTGGGAATAGTATGTCTATTGCATCAGAATAGAATACGCCTTTTCCGTAGTTAGTTTCTATTATTTTTCTAGGTGCTTTACCTTTTCTGAATCCTGGTATATTATATTTCCCTTTATTCTTATTGTAAGCCTTAACTATTGCTGATTCAAATTTATCGTTATCTACAGTTAATTTAAAACTTACTTTATTGCCTTCTGTTTTAATTAATTCTACTTTCATTAACTTTATCCTCCTAAATATCTTATGTAATGATTTTTATAAATTATAATTCTAATTTATAGGTAACTCTTTAATTATATCATACAAGGTTTTTTATTTACAAGTGTTCCCTTAATTTCAACACTTCTTGTTTATATTTTTATCTCTTCATATGAAATATTATCATCTAATGTTAATATTCCAAAAGCTCTATCACTGCCACCTCTTGGATATGTAAGGCTACCTGGGTTTATAAAAGTAATATTGTCTATTGTTTCATATATTGGAATATGAGTGTGTCCAAATACTACAAAGTCAATATTATTATCTTTTGCAAATCTATATAATGAGTTAACACCCATTTTCACATCATGATGGTGGCCATGACATACAAAGAAATTTTTATTGCTAACTGAAAATTTTAATTCATAATGTCCATCTATATTATATGAGTCACAATTTCCTTTTACACATTTAACATTCACATCTGTTGAATAATATATGTATTCTGCATCATCAATATAATCACCAGCATGAATAATTAAATCGCACTTATTTAAATATGGAATTGCTTTATCTATAGTTCTCATATCACCATGAGTATCACTAATTATTCCTATTTTCATATATTTTACCCTTTATTATCTTATAACTCTTCTTGAAAGTTCTTCCTTCATAAGTTCTAAAGCTTTAGCTCTGTGACTTATGGCATTTTTAACAGTGGATGGTAATTCTGCAAAAGTCTTATTGTAATTATCAACTATGAATAAACTATCATATCCAAATCCATTTTTACCTTTTTCTTCGAAAGCTATAGTTCCTTCACAATTTCCTCTAACTACAAATTCTTTACCATCTGGAAATACTACTGCTATACAACAAACAAATCTTCCAGTTCTATGACTTATTGGAGTATTTTTTAAAGCCTTTAATAATTTTTCTCTATTTTCTTCGTCTGTAGCATTTTCTCCAGCATATCTAGCTGAATAAATCCCTGGTTTTTTACCTATTGCATCTACTTCTAGTCCTGAATCATCAGCTATTGTTATCATATTAGTAAGTTTAGCCACAGTTCTTGCTTTTATTAATGCATTATGTTCAAATGTTCTTCCATTTTCCTCAATATCTAAATTATCTAAATTTACATCTTTAAGAGAATATATATTATAATCTAAATCTTTTAGTATTGCACCTATTTCTTCTAGTTTATGTGCATTTCCTGTAGAAATAACTATGTCGTTGCCATAATCCATACCTAATATTTCATCAGCAATTTCTCCTAATGCTACTCTTTGTATCCTTATAAGTTCTTTATTCCCTTTTTCTCCTAGTTCTAACAGTTTATTTAGATCTTTTCTAGAAAAAGGTCTTTCTTCTCCAGTACCTTGGACTTCTACAAACTCACATCTGTCAGTCATTATTATATTCATATCTACTTGTGCATTGGAATCTTCTTCATAGCATATATCAAGTAAACACTCATCATTAACTATACCAACACTTATAGCAGATACAAAGTTTTGTATAGGCATTTTTTTAATTAAGCCATCACTGTATAATTTATAAATCGCCTCAGCAACAGCCACAAATGCTCCTGTTATAGAAGCAGTTCTAGTTCCTCCATCAGCTTGAATAACATCACAGTCAACCCAAATAGTCCTTTCACCAAGTTTATTTAAGTCTACAACAGATCTTATTGCTCTACCTATTAATCTTTGTATTTCTTGACTTCTTCCATCAATTTTTCCCTTTGAAGAATCTCTTATTTTTCTTTGTTGCGTTGATCTAGGTAACATTGAATATTCTGCATTTATCCAACCTGTTCCAGTATTTCTTAAAAAAGGAGGTACTTTTTCTTCTATTGATGCTGTACATACAACTTTTGTTTCTCCCATTTCTATTAAAACAGAACCTTCTGCATACTTTGTGAAGTTTCTTGTAATTTTTACGTCTCTAATTTGATCAAATTTTCTCCCATCAATTCTAATCATTGTTTTTCCTTTCTTGCAAAATTCGCTTCGCTCATAGTGCCAACAATATATCCTCGCTACCGCTTCTTCGGATAAATCCTTTGCTTAAAATTTACTTCGCTTATTATATTAGAATCTTATAGTTGCTTTTGAAAATATCTATTATTTCAATACTTATTCTAATCTATTCATAGTTATAATTTTAGCACTCTTCAATTTAATTTACTACAAAATAATGGTTCATTTATCCAAACATATTATGAATATTATTTCTTAATTATTTCAAGATTTCTAATACTTCTTCTTTAGAAGATAATTTAGATAAGTTAAGGAAAGTTTCTTCATCTATTACCTTCACTCCTAGTTCATTTGCTTTTGTAAGTTTTGAACCAGCTTCTTCTCCTGCAAGAACAAATGATGTGGACTTACTAACACTTGAAGTTGCTTTTCCACCTAACTTTTCTACTATATCTTTTGCATCATTTCTCTTAAGAGTTGGTAGAGTTCCTGTTAATACAATTTTCATTTTATCAAATATTTTTATAATACCTTCATTATCATTGTCAATTATTTTAGTATTTACACCTGAATTTTTTAATTTTTCTATTACAGAAATATTTTTTTCTTCTTTAAAGAATTCAACAACACTATCTGCCATAGTCTCACCAAACTCTTCTAAATTAACAAGTTGATTTGAATTTAAATTCATTATTACATCTAAATCTTTAAATTCATTAGCAATAATTCTTGCACCTTTAACACCTATATGTTTTATTCCCAATCCATTAATTAACCTGTATAAATCATTTGTCTTAGATTTTTCTAGGGCATTTATAAGATTTGTTGCTGATTTTTCTCCCATTCTTTCTAAGTTTACTATATCTTCTTTTTTAAGATAATATAAATCAGAAACATCTTTTATAAGATTTTGTTCTAATAGTAATGTTATTATTGACTCTCCTAGGCCATCTATATTCATAGCATCTCTAGAAACAAAGTGAATAATACCTCTTCTAATTTGAGCAGGACAAGACATATTTATGCATTTTACTGCTGCTTCTCCTTCTAATCGTACAGTTGGTTCTCCGCAAACAGGACATTGGTGAGGCATTTCAAAAATTACTTCTTCGCCTGTTCTAGCTTCTTTGTCTACTTCTACAACTTGCGGTATGATATCTCCAGCTTTTTGAACCACAACCATGTCACCGATTCTTATGTCCTTTTCTTTTATATTATCCTCGTTATGAAGTGTTGCTCTACTTACTGTTGTTCCTGCAAGTTTAACAGGCTCTAAAACAGCTGTTGGTGTAATGTTTCCTGTCCTTCCAACTTCTATGATTATATCTAACAACTTTGTTGTTTTTCTTTCTGCCGGGAATTTATAGGCAATTGCCCACCTTGGACTTTTTGCCGTGAATCCCATCTGTTCTCTTTGGTCAAAGTTATTAACTTTTATAACCATTCCATCGATTCCATATTTTAATTCTTCTCTATGTTCAGTCCAGTATTCTATGTATTTTATTATGTCTTCTATGTTATTAAACACTTTGTAATCTGGACTTACCGTAAATCCTAGCTTAGATAATAACTCTAAAGATTCACTATGAGTTTTGCAATTATCATTTTCCAAATGCTCTAAGTTAAATATAAATATATCTAAAGGTCTTTTTGCTGTCAATTTTGAATCTAATTGTCTAAGAGAACCTGCTGCTAAGTTTCTTGGGTTAGCATATAAAGGTTGATCTAACTCTTCTTGTTGTTTATTTATTTTTTCAAAATTATCTTTTGAGATATAAACTTCTCCTCTTACAATTAATTCGTCTTTATAGTCTACTTTTAGCGGTATTGTTTTAACTGTCATTAGGTTATTTGTAATGTCTTCACCTACAACACCACTTCCTCTAGTAGCTCCTTTTTCAAATTGTCCATTATTGTATGTAAGGCTTACTGAAAGTCCATCTATTTTAAATTCTATAACGTATTCTACTTCTCCATATACTGCATCTCTAACTCTTCTATCAAAGTCTCTTAAATCTGCTGCTGAATACGCATTTGATAAACTAAGCATTGGTATTTTATGCGTTACTTGGTTAAACTTGTCTAATGCCTTTCCACCCACTCTATTGGAAGGAGAATTAACTCTTTTTAAGCTTGGATTTTCTTCTTCTAATTTAATTAATTCTTTCATTAAATTATCATATTCAAAATCCTCAATTTCTGGTACGTCATCGTTATAATACTTTTCATTGTGATAATTTATCAAATCAATAAGTTCTTTAATTCTGTTTTCTGCTTCCATAATTATTACTCACCTCGTTTATTATCTTTTTTTATTATTCCTTATTATATTTTTTAGTATAACATTTTAAAAATTTATCTCAAATTATTATTTTCAATTAATGGATATTTTTAATATAAAAAAACCCCTTAGGTAGTTTATTGCCTAAGAGGTCTTGTTTAATAATTATTTTTCATTTAATGCTGATAAAACTTCTTCTAAGTTAAGTCCATGTACTTCACACGCTTGCTCTACTGATTCAACTTGTGCTGATGGGCAACCTAAGCACCCCATACCAAATCTCATTAATATGTTTGCTGCATTTGGATTTAATTGTAATACTTCACCTATAGTTTGATCTTTAGTTATCATAATCTTTTCTCCTTTTATTTATATATATTTCTCTTCTAGAGAATTTAGTATACCAATATTTTCTTCTATTATGGAAGAGTTTTTTTCTTCATATTCAAAACATTCTTCATCTATATTCTTTAAAATATCTTCTTTTAACGATCTTCTAGCAAAATTAAAAATTACATTATTTTCTTTATTTATATGATTTTCTAATAAAGTAGCGTAAGATATAGCATTTGCTATTATATCCAATCCTGCCTCTTTATCTCCATCTTTATATTTATTTAAAGCTTCTTCTAAATTTCTCATGTAGTTTCTTCCCAGGTCATGCTCCACAAGCATTCCATGAGTAATAACATTTTTACCCGTTTCTCCCAGGTGTTCTACCATTTTGTTAAATAAAAAAGTCTCTTCTTTTTTATGATGATGATTATCAGCAAAATCTTTAACAAAACTAATAATCTTATTAAAATCATCATAATCTATCTCTTTATTGTCCATAAAGTTTAAACATGCTTTTCTCATAACAACAAGTATACGACTAACATATTTATGTTCTTTTATCAACAAATCTATTCCACTCATTATGTTTTCTCCTTAGTATAAGTTTTATTCACATATATTTCTTATTACCCTCATACCATTTTCTTCTATTAAATACTCATAATTATTATTTAATTCACTTACGAATGACTTTATCCAAGAGTTTCTTAAATTATAGAAGTGTTTTACATCACATCCTACTTCTTGCCATATATCCTTGTGAACGCAGATTCTTTGTTGCCATCCAATTTTGTTTTCTTCATTAACTACAACTTCATTTACTCTATCGCAAGGCATTCCATCTAAAATATAGTCATTTACACAGTTGAATAATTCTTCTGGTGTAGATGGTAATTTACCTTCTGACTTTATCTCATTAGCTGCTACTATTCCTTGTGATTTGTAAACCTCTTCTAATTTAGAATGATTTTTTTCATCAGCTTCTATTAATAATTTTGTCCAAGCTGCCATTCTTCTTTCAGCACAGTGAATTTGATTTTGTAACCATCCATGAATGTTACTTGTGTCTATTAACTCTTCTAATGGTTTATTAGGTAGTTTTTCTCCATATTTATTTTGGATTTCAGCACTTAATTTTTCTACTTCAAATCCTTCTTCTTTTGCTAAATTTATTATTTCACTTTCTAGTTTCTCAAACCATAAAATTTTATTGAATAACCAGTAATGTATTTTTCCTAAAAATAAACTCATAAACACATCTCCTTTTTCTTTTTTATTTATTATCTTTTGTATTATTTGTCATCATAATACCTTAATATTAAATTATATTCTGTAACATATGTTACAACTACATGAAATTTGCATTTTTGTGATAAAATCAATAGTAAGAAATTTATTATTTTAAGGAGTTAAAATGTTTAGAGATAAAAGCGAAGAATATATTTTAGATCTTTTTAAAGATGCTAACTATACAATAAAAAACTATGTGAAAAATGATATTATTGCCATAGAAGGAGATACTTGTTCTTCCATAGGTTTAATTCTACATGGAAATATCGATATAAAAAGAATGTTGGGTACTAAGGTGATACACGTATCATCATTTGGTAAAGGTCATATTTTTGGAGAAGTAATTGCTTTTTCTGATATTAATTTGTATCCAGCAACAGTTATGTCTTCTACTTCTTGTAAAATAATGTTTATTAATAAGGATAACTTTATAAAGTTCTGTACCTCTCATAGTGATTTTTTAGAAATGTTTTTAAATGATTTGACCAACAAGATTTTTGTTTTAAATAATTCAATTACTAACTTAACCTTTAATAGTATTAAACAAAAAATTTGCAACTTCTTAATTACAGAATATAAATTACAAAATAGCGAGAATATTAAGCTGAAAATGACTAAAGAAAAGATTGCTGAATCTTTAGGTATAACTAGACCTTCACTTTCTCGTGAATTAATCAATCTGAAAGATATGGGACTTATTGATTATTCAAGAAGTCATATTAAAATTTTAGATTTGGAAGAAATAGAAAGTATTTTAGCGGAGTAAACAGACTTGGTTTTATTAATTGTACAACAAAAGCTAGTGTATACAAAATTACACTAGCTTTTGTTTAACTAAAAGTTAAATATTCATTTTCCAATTCATTTACTATGTAACTCATTCCTTTTGAGTAAAAATCATTGTCGCCACAAAGTTTTACATAAGTAGTAGATTTAAAAAACATATCTGTACTTTCTTCTAAAGATATATTTTTTAAACTTGCAAAATGATTAATAATTTGTGGAAAAAGTGATTTTAATAATTCGTCTTTAGCATTCATTTTTTATCTCCTAATATTTTATTAATAATTTATGCAGTTTCATTAATATTAGATTTTTCATCATAATAGTATTCTAATATATCTATACATCTATATAGAACAGTAAAATTTCCACCAAACTCCATTAGAAATCTATCTTGAGCATCTAGTAGAGTTTTTGCTCCAGCTAATATAAGTGTCATTTTTATTGCTGTTTTTGGTCTAAATCCTTTTTCTATAAATTTATCTATTATATTATCTACATCGTCTTCTTTAAATAAATCTGAAATACTATTTATAAGTTCTATTTTATAATCAGTGCAGTTTTCTAAAAGATTTATAGAACTTATAAATCCTCGATCTTTACTCACTATATAATAATTATTAGCCTCATATCTATGTTGTCCTATTATAAGTCCTAAATAAGATACTAATTGAAAATCTAAACTATTTTTTACTCCTGTGGTAACATTTATTTTCAAAATATTTGCCTTTGTGTTTAAGCATTTTAATTTATCTCTTCCAAATTGAAATAAGTTTGTTCTTTCTGTTACAAATAGTATTATTATATCTTCTTCGTTTAATTTATTTGCACTGCTTAGAGCAGTAATATTCACATTCTCCGTATCAACTAAAAATATTCTTTTCATAACGAATACCCCCTAAAAACTTTTACTTATTTAGAGTGTGTCCAAAAGGAAAAAATATAAACCTCATTATTTAAACTAAAAAATATCCTATAGAATTAAATCTATAGGATATTCTTTATATTATTATTGTTCCATGAACATTTTTATATCGTCTTCAACGTTAGTTATTCCACCAATTCCAAAGTTTTCAACTAAAACATTAGCAACATTTGGTGATAAGAATGCTGGTAGAGTTGGTCCTAGGTGTATGTTTTTTACTCCTAAGTATAGTAATGATAATAATACTATTACAGCTTTTTGCTCATACCAAGCTATGTTGAAAGCTATTGGTAATTCATTTATATCTTGTAATTCAAATACTTCTTTTAATTTTAAAGCTATTAAAGCTAATGAGTAAGAGTCATTACATTGACCTGCATCTAAAACTCTTGGTATTCCATTTATATCTCCAAGATTTAATTTGTTGTATTTGTATTTTGCACAACCTGCTGTTAATATTACAGTATCTTTTGGTAGAGCCTCTGCAAATTCAGTATAGTAATTTCTTGATTTAGCTCTTCCGTCACATCCTGCCATTACGAAGAATTTCTTAATTGCTCCAGATTTAACTGCATCTACTACAGCATCAGCTAAAGCAAATACTTGATTATGAGCAAATCCACCTACTATTTCACCAGTTTCTATTTCTGTTGGTGGTTCACAAGTTTTTGCAAGTTCTATTATTTGAGAGAAATCTTTATTGTCTTCGCTTTCTCCTTTTATATGTTTAACTCCTACAAATCCTGCTGCACCTGTAGTAAATATTCTATCTTTGTAGCTATCTTTTGGTGGTACTATACAGTTTGTAGTCATTAATATTGGTCCATTGAAAGATTCAAATTCTTCTTTTTGTTTCCACCAAGCATTTCCGTAATTTCCTGCAAAGTGAGAATATTTTTTGAATGCTGGGTAGTAGTGAGCTGGTAACATTTCAGAGTGAGTATAAACGTCTATACCAGTTCCTTCTGTTTGTTGTAATAATAATTCTAAATCTTTTAAATCATGTCCTGATACTAAGATACCTGGATTATTTCTTACTCCTATATTAACTTTAGTTATTTCTGGGTGTCCATAAGTTCCAGTATTTGCACTATCAAGTAGAGCCATTCCGTCTACTCCTACTTTACCAGTTTCTAAAGTTAAAGCTACTAAATCATCAGCACTTAAAGTATTGTCTAACGTTTTAGCTAATGTTGCTTGCATAAATGCATTTATAGCCTCATCATCATATCCTAAAGCATTTGCATGTTTCATATATGCTGATAAACCTTTTATTCCGTATATTATTAATTCTCTTAAGCTTCTTACATCTTCATTTTCTGTTGCTAATACACCAACAGTTGGAGCTTTTATGTCCATTTCTTCTTTAGTAGAAGCAGTCCATAGAGCAGCTTCACTTAAATCCTCTTTATTTTCTAATTTTGCTAATAAGTCAGATTTTATATCTAAAGTAGTTTTTACTCTATCATAGAATATTACATCATCAAAGTTAGCATTAGTTATAGTAGTGAAAAGGTTTATAGTTATTAAGTGATTTACTTCACCACTAACTTCTTTTCCTTCTCCTCTTAATCTAGTTGTAACTTCTGATAATCCTTTTGTTGTATATATTAATAGGTCTTGAATTTTTGCTAAATCTGGTGATTTTCCACATACCCCAAACTTAGTACATCCTGTACATCCTGCTGTTTCTTGACATTGAAAACAAAACATTTTATTATCCATTGTTATCCCTCCAAATTTTTAATGTTTATCTTATATACACATTATATATACAACAATAAAAAGAATCTGTAACATATGTTACAGATTCCTTGTTTTTTTATATATTTTATTTGTAACTTTAATTACTATTCTAAACTTTCTAATACAGCACAAAATTTTCTAAATTCCTCTATATTTTTTATATCTTTTAAGTTTCTGATATCAATCATACTGTTACTAGGCTTATGCCTCAAAAACTCCATATCATATATTTCACATTTACAAAAACCTTTTAAAAATACATACTTATATGGTTCATATTTATCAATATTATTTTCAAAATATTTTATCTTTGCATAACACAATCTATTAATATAAAACAATAGAGCTAATACTGATTCCTTTTGGGCAAATTTATGTGAAAAGTACTTAACAGAATGATATTTGTCATGCTTAAATTCCCATCTCAAATCATCTGAGCAAGTAAGGGAATACTTTTCTATCAGTTTTATTTTATCTACACTTAGCTGTCTCTTTAATGTTTCATCATTCATGTCCCCACCCCTAAAAATATTAGTATTAATTAAATTATAATTCATGGATTATACAAATACTATTTAGGTTTATGAGTTTTCATATCAAAGTTTTAGATAATAAATAGCAATAAATAAATTTTTTAAATATACTATTATAAAAATTTGTTTTGGCCAATTTAACGGGCTAGAAATTATCTATATTAAATTAAATCATTTGCATATTCTTTTGTTGGAGCTTTTATTAATAATTTACATCCTATAAATGAGAATATCCCTATGCAAATCATATTAATTAATATCATTAATAATGGATTTTCTGCAATATAAACTACAATATAACAAATTGCTACTCCTATTATATTCATTATAAATTCATCCATTCTCAGAGCTGAGTTTATTATATATCCAATTAGCAGAACTGGTATTACAACAAATACTAAAATATTAGTTCTTTTTTTCAATCTATATCCAATAGCACCTAACATATATCCAAAGGAAAATAACATTAAATTATTTATAAAGTAAACAAATATAGTTTTTATAAACCAAATAAATGTTATATCAGGGTTTGTCACTTCCATTCCAGCTATTTCTCTCCACACAAGATCAGTTACAAGAACCACATCTTTATGTGTAATTACTTCTATTAATATTTTTAAACAAATTTCTAAAATTGTTGGAAATATAGCCATAAATAATGACATTATAATTGCCCATACCCTCAAAGCCTTTAAGAAATTTTTTCTGTCTCCTCTTATACTAATAGCACCAGAAAAATGTTTTAATATAAACATAATTCCAGCTATAAAACAAAATGACATGTTAAAAACATTTGCTTGACTATACATATTTATTTGTTTATCAAATCCTGGTTCTAATGCCATATATATATTAGATACAGCTGTAAGACCTTGGTTTACAATTATTATTATCAAAAGTACTAGTATCATTTGTATAACGTCTCTTTTCATAAAGTTAAAATATGGATTATTTTTCATATAAAGCCTCCTCTTTTTTATTCATGTTTATAAATAAATCTTGGAGACTCATTTTATCTAGCTCTATAGCTGAATTTTCTATCATGATTAAATCTTCATCGTTTAAATCTCCATAATAAGCACACATTTTATTATTTCCAAAGGATTTTACTAACATCATTTCAGGCAAGATCGATAATCTATTTAAATCTTCTCTTTTTCCACTTATATAATAGGATTTTTCTCTTACTTCATCTATGTAGTTATTTACTCTTATCCTTCCATCTTTAATCATTACTACCTTTTCTAAAAGTTCTTCTACTTCATTGATTAAATGAGTTGAAATAATAATGGTTCTGTTTTTATGCATGTAGGATTCCAATAATATGTTGTAAAATTCTTGTCTATTAACAGCATCTAAACCTATTGTTGGCTCGTCAAAAATAGTTATAGGTGCATTTGAACAAATTCCAATTATATTTGATACTAAGGTTTTCATACCTCTAGATAGTTTTTTATAAAGTAGCTTTTTATTTATTTCAAACAATCTACACAGTTTATCTTGAAGTTCATAATCATAATCCTTATAAAAACAAGAATATACTTTAAAAATATCTTTTACTTTATATGTTAAATCAAAAAATTCTTTTTCCCTAACTACACAAACATCCTCTAAAACAGATATATCTTCTTTAGGGTTTTTCCCAAATATTTTTACTTCTCCCTTATTACAAATTAACTGATTTGTAATTATATTAATTAATGTACTTTTCCCAGCTCCATTTTTTCCCAATAATCCATATATTTTATTTTCCTCAAAGTCCATGCATATATTATCACAAACAACTTTATCTTTAAAATTATGACTTACATTTTTTATTTCAATAGCCACACTCATTTTATCACCCCTTAAAATTCTTAATCATATCTAATAATTCTTCTTTTTCTATATCTAATTTACTAGCTTCTTGAATTAAGCTTTTAATATATATGTTCTTGAAGTTTTCTTTTCTAGACTTCTTAATTACTTCTTTAGCTCCCTTAGCAACAAACATACCTATCCCTCTCTTTTTATATAAAACCTTATTATCCACTAAAATATTTATTCCTTTCAGCACTGTAGCTGGGTTTATTTTATATAACTTTGATAACTCGGTTGTAGAAGGTATTTGCATATCTTCATCAACACATCCAGAAAGTATCTCATCTTCTATTGTTTTTGAGATTTGAATAAATATGGGCTCATAATCATTAAGTATTAACTTCAACATTCCACCTCCTTATATGGTTAATTACTCAAGTAATTAACCATATAAGTATGGTAATTTATTAATCATCATACGTCAACCATTTTTTACCATAAAAAAAGAATCACCGAAATGATTCTTTACATTATTATATTAAGTTCTATTTAACAAAATGTACCGCTCCTGTTGGTCCACCATAATGATATGAGAAATAATCCGTAAATTCAGAAATAGTTTTAACTATTACACTACCTTCTGACATACCACAATATCTATAGTTGTCTGAGTAATATACTTTTCCATCTATTATTGCATGTATAAATAAAACATGACCTGCTCCACCAGATCCATTATTCTTTCCATTTACATAGCTATTTGGAAAAGAAACAACTATATTATATATATTTTCATCATTATTAGCGTCTACAATTTTGCTTAAACAAGACTTGCCAGAATATTTCTTCTGTGTATATCCCGTCTTAGTCACTGCATTTGATTTTAATTTAAAATACCATTGATTTCCATTCCAATATGTATCTGGCGTTTGGTATATTCCTAAAACTTTTAACTGACTATATACATACAGTGAACATTGCTTTGTAAAATTACTTCTTCCTGTAATTTCTCTACATTTTTTATATGTTTTAATAATTTGTGATTTTATTTCTGAAACGCCATTTTCTTCTCCTATATTATTTGATCCTTCATTTGTATCAGATGAAGTTTTTTTAGCTTCTAACTTCCATATTTGCTTTTTATTACCCTTTTTATATGTTTGTACATTTACATTTGAACCATTTTTGCTACCTGTACATGTTAATACATATTTAGTATTATTTGCTGATCTAAGTACATATCCTCCTGAAACACTCTCAAATATCCATCTTTGAGTAGAGTGACCTTCGCCGCTTTTGTCATATAACATAACATTAGCATTTGCTTTGACTTTATCACCTTTTACATTAATTAATTTTTCACTAGAAGTACAAGTTGGAGTTAGAGCATAAGATGAATTAATTTTATATATTTTATATGTTTGACTATTTTTTCCATTACCTTCATAAACATTAATATTTGTACCATTTGCTGTTTTTCCACCAGATACATTTAAGTATTTTCCACTATAAACATTTTTTAGAGCATAGTTCCCCCCTTTAATACTAGCACTTTCCATCGCATCTACTATAACTGACATTCCCAAATTTCCTACTAAAATACCTGCCACTATTAAACTACATAATATTCTTCTAAAATACTTTTTCATACATTCCCCCGCATTTTTCAATATTTTCCGAATTGTTTGTAATTTTTTTGTTACCATAATAGTAGTCTAATTGCCAAATAGTGTCAATAATGTAATCATTCAATTTAAAGCATGATAAAAAATAAAGCATCTTTACAGATGCTTTATTATCTAATATCCTTTTTCTATCTCTACCTTATTCTCTAATTCTTTATTAGAAATAAATTTTTTCAAATTATTATAAAATAAATTAAAACTTCTTAATGAGTTTTGTTCTGATACCCAAGAATTATGAGGAGTTATTATTATGTTATCTAAATCCCATAGTTTACTATTTTCATATAAAGGTTCTTCTTGAAAAACATCAAGGGCTATTGCCCTAAATTTATGAGTATATTTTATTAAGTCATCTTCATCTACAATTTTCCCTCTTCCTACATTAATAAATGACGATCCATCTTTCATAAGATTAAACTTTGATTTATTAATAATTTTATATGTCTGTTTTGTAGATGGAATAGTACTAACTACTATATCACAATTTTTAAATATTTCATCCATATCTTCTGTTGAAAAACATTCATCAAAATACTTTATACTTCTTCCATCTGTGTTGCATCCCCATATTTCTACTCCAAAGGCTTTTAATCGTTTAGCACTCTCCAAAGCAATTGTTCCTGTTCCTAAAAATCCTATTCTCTTTCCATAAACTTCAGAAACACTATAATCACATATCCACTGTCTTTTATACTGCTTATTATAAAATTCTTTAGTGTTTTTATATATTTGTAAAATCTCCGATACAATCCATTCTGCAATAGGAATACTATAGCCACCTTTGTTATTGCATAAAATGATATTTCTATTCATGACTTTATCTATAGGTACTTGATCAAACCCTGTGCTACTTAACTGTATATACTTTAAATTTTTCATTTTTGATATATCTAATTTTTCAAAGGAATTATAAGTTACTAATACATCTATAGATTCTAAATCTTCATCTGTCATTTTATCTAAAGTAGATTCTGAACCTTCGCTATTAAAAATAACATCATATCCTAAATCCCTTATTCTATTAAATTCTTCTTCATTAAATTTGAGTGTAAATAATGCTTTAATGACAACTCATCTCCCTTCAACTGAACTAAAAAATTTCAACATACTTATCATATATTCTACATATTTTTAAAAAATACCTTTGTTATACAATAAAAAATCCTTCAAAAATATTTTGAAGGATTAATCTATATGAACAAATAAATACAAATCATAGTTTATATTTATTTGTTATCTTTATTTTGTCCATTTTAAAAATGATTATGTCATCTCTATTTAGTGATTTAAAGTTTGACCTAACTTTAACGCCTGTCTTTCTTGGATTAAATTGTAAACTAATTTGTTTAAAGTCCAGTCTATAGTTGTATCTGTCACAACAGCACTTAAAGGTCTGGCCATTTTCATTTTCTTTAAACTGTCTAAAAATCCATTAATTTTTAATTGAGTAATATTATTAAAAATTAATGCTTTATTTGGCCATACTTCTTCGTTATCATCAGATATACTATCATTTAATATATCTTTTATAATAGCTTTTCCATTTTTACTATCTACAAAAATAAAGTCTTTAATTCCTACTAGCCTTCCTATATTTTTAATCATACTACATTCTTTTTTATTAAAATTAACTATAATCATGCAACTTCTATCATGAATATTGCTTATTGAACTTTGGTTTAATTTTTCAAATGACATTGTTCCTCCTATTTTACGTAGTTTTTAAACTAATTTTACCAGACTCCATTTTTTTATCCATTCTGTAATGTGAGTATATGGTGAAAATTCCACTTAGTATTAATATTAAATAATACATAAATCCACCATATAAAAATACGGCATATCCTAACAATGTTTGTGGGAATACTCTCTTGAAAATAGTAAAGAATGCTAATTCATTAGCTCCAATATTTCCTGGAGTTGGTATTGGTGATATAGCCATATACAAATATACTTGAAGAGTCATAAGATAAATGAAACTATGTCCGTTTAAGTTAAATGCTCTATATATCCAATAGGAAACACTAAAATATAAAGATATTTGAATTATAGTTAAAGTTACAGTAGTAATAAGTAATTTCTTATTTTTCATAAAAAACTTAATCGACTCTGTATATTCTTCTATAAATGAATCTATATTATCTTCTTTAGATTGTAAAAATTTAAATACTTTAAATTTTAATAAGTATTTTACTACTTTGTGACATATATCTTTTATCTTTGGTGTATTTATAATTGCTAAAAATCCAATTATAAATGTAAATAAGTTTACAGCTAATCCAAACATAACAAAAGGCATTACTGTGTTTAAATCATATCTTAATTTATTAGCATTCATAAAAATAAATATAGTGCAATAAATTGTAATTACTACTTGATAAAGTATTGTTTTATTAGTTATTATTCCCGTTGCCTTACTTAGGGGAACTTTATATTTATTTAATACATATATTTGAACAGGTTGACTACCAGATGCAAAAGGTGTTACTAAGTTATAATAAAACCCCATTATAGCTAGCTTAAAACCTACAAATGAACTCTTCAATTTATGTTGCTCATTAATTATTATTTGCAATATTATTCCCTCAAGAATAATATAAAATAAAATCGCTACTCCCCCTATTAATAAATACTCCTTATTTACCATAGTAATAACGCTAGACAACATACTTATGTCTAAACTTTTTAAAACTAGATATATAGTTCCAACCATTAAACATAGTAAAAATACATATCTTAGGAAAGTTTTCTTTCTTTTATTATCCATAGTTATCTCCTAGTTTTTATTTTCTTATTATTATAAGTATACAACATAATTATAAATTAATAATATTAAGATTTTATTACATTATTGTCATGTAGAATACCGTTTTATTCTACATATATCTATATTATATATCTATATTATTTTTTTCTTTTTATGAAAATTGAATTCATACATTTTTTTCTTGCATTTCCATTAATAACATGCTATTTTCTAATTATAAGAATTATTACAATAATTCCATTAAAAAAGGGGGGACTTTAAATGTTAGATTGGAATCCAGATCTTTATTTAAAATTCGAAAAAGAAAGAACACTACCTGCCAAAGATTTAATATCAAGAATAGAGGTAGTAAATCCAAAAAAAATACTAGATGTTGGATGTGGATCAGGAAATAGTACTCACGAGCTAAAGAAAAGATGGCCTAATTCAGAAATAATAGGCATTGATAATTCAAAAGCTATGATTGAAAAAGCTAGAAGTTTATATGATGATACTAAATTTATTTTACAAGATGCAACGGATGATTTATCCGCGTTAGGTAAATTTGACATCATATTTTCTAATGCTGCTATTCAACGTATTCCTGATCATGAAAATTTAATAAAATCTTTATATAATTCACTTGAAGATAAGGGTATACTTGCCATACAGCTACCTTTAGTTGATGAAGTCAAGGCTCAACAAGCATTATATGAATTAGAACATGTGAAAAAATACAAGCAATATCTAGATAATAGAAGTTTAAGATTTAACACTAAATCTAAAGAGTATTACTATGATATTTTATCTTCATTATTTAATCCAGAGAGCATATATATTTGGTCTACTACATACACTCATGCCATGGATAGCTTAGATGATATCTTAAAATGGTATGAAAGTACGACTTTAGTCCCTTATTTGGATGCATTCCCAGATGAAGAAATAATTTCAAACTTTAAAAATAACTTCTATATTAAACTTAAAAATGTATATTTCCCAAGACCTAATGGTTCTGTTTTATTTAATTATGAAAGATTATTTTTAGTTGCTGCAAAATAGATAAAAAATAAGGTATATGTTGACATATACCTTATTTTTTATACTTAAAACAAATTTGATTATATTATCTCCTTAAAATCCCATATAAATCTATCACTTATTTTTTTTATCTCTTCAATGTCACAATCTGAATATTTATCATATACACCTATAGCTTTAAAATCAGCCTTTTTCAGAGTATTTATTGCTACTAAAATATCCTCAAAACCAACACAGTCTTGCGGATTCAGGTCTAATTTTTCTGCAGCTAATAAATATATATCTGGATAATTTTTATCACGTTTTACATCTTCTAAAGAGGTCAATACATCAAAGTACTCATATATATGATTATTTTTTAATACAGGTTCATAAAGTATTCTTGGCGATGATGTTGATAATGCTATTTTAATATTATTGTCCTTTAGTTTCTTTAAATATTCTTTTACATTGGCCTTTAGCTTAATATTATTCGAATACTCATATATGGCCATTTCATTCCACTCTTTTATAAGATCCTTTTCACTTTCTTTTAAATTGAATCTCTCTATAGTATACTGTGCTACTTTGTCAAAACTCATGGAATTTATTTTTTCTATGTAATCAGATGGAATATCTATATTTCGCTTTTCTAAAAATTCATTATCTATTTTCTCCCACACTCCCATAGAATCTATCAAAGTTCCATCTAAATCAAATATGGCTCCCTTAAAATCAAACATACTTATCCTCTTATTCATTAAATACCATTTATTTTATTCTATAAATTATTTTAATTCTTTAAATTAAATAGAACATAATTATATTATATACATATTATAATTATTACCTAGCCTTCTTTTATACTTTATTTAAAGTTTTATTATAAAAAACCTCTAAATCTTTAGAATTTAGAGGTTTTTTCTTTACATATAATTTTTATTTAAATATTTTATTGAATAATCTATTTTCTTCTACTGCACTAGTTAAATCCACTAATTTACTAGTGTCACCTATTAGTATAACTCCACTTAAACGATTATTTACAAAATAGTATTTTTCATAAGTTTGCTTTTGTTCATCTGCAAATTCTACTGTTTTGTATTTCTTATTTGGATTTTTTCCATTGTCGCCTATGGCAAATAAAGAAGTATCCATTCCATTAAAAGTAAGTCCCGCACTAACTGTTTCATATTTCAATGAATCTCCAGCTGCATTTGAACCTGCAACTTTACCCATTTCTACAGCCTGTGGCCATATAGCATAATTTATATTTTCAAATTCTGCACAATCTCCACATGCATATATACCTGATATATTAGTTTCCATTTTTTCATTTACTATTACTGCCTTATTTACATTTATTCCACAAGTTGATGCCAATGATGTATTAGCCCTAACACCACAAGACATTACTACTAAATCTGCTGGTATCATTTGTCCATCACCAAGTTTTACTCCTGTAACACTATCTTCTCCTTCAATACTATCAATTTTAACATTTAATTTTAAATCTATTCCTGTTCCTTTAATTATATTAGCTAAAAAGTCTCCAGACTTTTCATCTAATTGACGTGACATTAAACCAGGTGCAAGCTCTAATACAGTTACATTACATTTAGCTTTACAAAGTTCCCAAGCTGCTTCTAATCCCAGCACTCCTCCACCTATAACCACTACATTTTTAACATTTGGAAGTACTTCATTTATTTTATCAGTATCAGATATTCTTCTAATTGCAATTACTCCTTCTTTATCGTGGCCAGCAATTGGTGGTATAAATGATTCTGCACCTAGTGCATAAATACATTTATCGTATTTAAGTTTTATATCACCATCTAAAGTTACTATTTTCTCTTCCGTATTTATATCTATTACATTTTTATCTAATATATTAGTTATATTATGTTCTTTGTACCATTCTTCATTATAAATAGCCAACTGATTAGCATCAAACTTAGCAATCATACTCTTAGTAAGCATTGGTCTATTATAGCTTAATACATTTTCATTTGATATCATAACTATATTACAAGAATTGTTTCTTTCTCTTATAGCTTTCGCAGCGTTTATACCAGCAGCACCATTACCAAGAATTAAGAAGATTTCATTTGTGTTTTTATTAAAATTGTTCTCTTCTACATTAACCGGTATAAAGTTTTCTCTTCCCACACCACATACTGGGCATATATCTAAGCTAGCATCAAATATTTCTCCACAAACTACACATTTTACTAATGGTGTTTCTGTTACTTTATTTTTAACTTTTTTATTTTCCTTATTTAACAATATACATCCAAAATTAAATCCATATTCATAGGCATTTTTCAAATCTGTTTTCCCTGGTTTAAACTTAACTCTAAATCCATCTACAACTTTCATTTTAAGTTGTTTTAATCTTTCTAAAATATTAGGAACTCCTTCTCCACTCCAGCCATAACTACCAAAAGCACTGGCAAGTTTTCCTCCATGAGTTACTGCAAATATTGAAGTTGTTAAATCCCAAATAGGTTTTAATGCTTCTCCCACAATTGTTGGTGTTCCAAATAGTAGTCCATCTGCAAAACCTATCTCTTCTAGCACCTTGTCTATATCACTTTCAACTAAGTCATAAATTCTAACATCTATATCTCCACTATCTTTTATACCTTTTTCTATTTCATGTGCTAATTCTTTTGTATATCCATAAGCACTAACATAAGGTATTATCACTGTTTTTCTTGGATTAGGATTTATAACTGTACACCATTTTTTGTAAGTTTCTTTTATTTCATCAATTCTACAATCTATTACAGGTCCATGCCCTGTACAAATCATATTTACTTTTAAGTCTTTTATTTTGTCTAAAGCTTTTAACATATGTGGTTTAAATGGACCTATTATATTATCAAAGTAATATTTTGCAGCCCTCATATATCCTTCATTATCAGTTACTTTGCTTAATACAATATCATCTAAACAGTAGTGAGAACCAAATGAATCACATGTAATTAAAGTTTCATCTTCTTCTATATAAGTATACATAGTATCTGGCCAATGTAAGTGTGGTGCAGAAATAAATCTTAGGGTTTTATCTCCAATTTTTAAGATATCGTTATCCTTAACAGTTAAACTATAAAAGTCATGATTAACTATATTTTTCAAAAAGTTTATTGCTACTGTGCTTCCTACTACTTTTATATTTGGATTCATGTTTATTAGTTTTTCCACACTACCTGCATGATCCGGTTCAGTATGATTAACTACAATATAGTCAATCTTACTTATATCTACTATTTGCTTTAAACTTTCTAAATAAGAATCGAAAAATTTAGCTTTGGCTGTCTCAAATAATACAACTTTATCATTTGTTTTTAACACATAAGAATTATAAGTAGTACCGAACTCTGTTTCCATAATAATATCAAAAACTCTTAAATCCTTATCTAATACTCCTGACCAATAAAAATCTTTTTTTAATTCTTTAAAATCCATAATTGACCTCCCTTTTTATATATAATAATTAAAATTTTAGTCTATATTTCATTATTGTTATTTTTTTATCATATGTATTATATATATTTACCCCATTATTATAGCTTGTAAACTTATTAATAACACTATATAGTAAAATTAATATAAAAAATAAACTCCTTTTATATAAGAGGAGTCTATTTCTAAATCATCTATGCTTAATCTAATTGTTATAATTTAAATTATGTTTTTACAATCATTGCATACTTTATTTTCTACTGAGTTTTTCGCACCACAAACTTCACAAAATACATGAGTAAAATCTTTTAACATACCACCACAATCTTGACAGAAATTAACATTATCATAGTTAACTTCTCCACACTTATTACAAATTTGAACTTCACTAATATCTTTTTTTATTTCCACCATGCTTGCTAGCCTCCCATTTTTTAATTCATTGACTATAATGCACACTATTCACTATATATTATAGTTCAATTTTACATAATTAACAATATTGTGTATCATATTTATTATTTATTTTATTATTAGTGTATAATATTTAAGTTATATAAGCCTTCTCCAACACATTTTCATGTTCTTTTTAATATAAATATCAATTTACTTTAGTTTTTTTTTACAACTATAATTAAATGAGAGTACAAATTGAGTTGGATTAAAAGCATATGTTAATCATAAATGAAAAGTACTTCAACTTAATGAATTAAATGATAATCTATTAAATTCTACTACTATTTTTAAATCTGTCGGCATAGGCTTGTTTGATTTATTCGCCGCTGAAGCCATATATAAACGCGCTCTTGAAAACGGAGATTCAATAGATATAGATTTGTAAAAATCGAGTAGGAGCTAAATAATTATTTTATTTAGCGTCCTCTCACACCACCGTGCGTACCGTTCGGTACACGGCGGTTCATTAAGTTCCATGCACTTTTAAATATCTCTTGGAAATACTCATATATCCTATTTCTTCTAGGTATTTATTTGTAAGTGTTTTTGATAGGATTGGGCTACCGGATATTCTCCAGTAGCCTTTTCTTGTATTTGAATATTGGTAGGCCTTATATTTATCCATTCCAAGTTTAACAAGATTCTTACACTTCGTCCTTGGTAATTTCCATTGTTTCCAGATACATGCTCTAAGTCTTCGCCTAATCCATTTTTCAATATTTTGTATATTGCCTTTAGCTTTCGCTATGCCAAAGTAATTAATCCAACCTATCATAAGTTGATTAAGTTTCAACATTCTCCATCCCATATCTATTCCTTTATTTCTATTTGTAATTTCTATTACTTTAGATTTTAGTTTATTATATGAGCTTTCATGTATCCTTATTTGGGCGCCGCCCTTTGTAAAATAGAATGAAAATCCTAGAAATTTTCTGCGACTAACTAAGTCAACGGCACTTTTCTTTTCATTTATTTTAAGTTTTAATTCATTTTCAATTAATTTCTTAATACTGTTTAAAACTCTTAACCCTGCTTTTCTACTTTTAACGTAGATATTACAGTCATCTGCGAATCTACAGAATTTATGACCTCTTCTTTCTAATTCTTTATCAACCTCATCAAGCATTATATTTGATAGAAGCGGACTTAATGGTCCTCCTTGGGGAGTTCCTTCTTCATTTGATACGATAACTCCATTTAACATTATTCCACTTTTAAGATATTTCCTTATTAAGTCTAATACTCTTTTATCTTTAATTTGTCTTGATAATCTATCAATTAAAATGTCATGATTTACTTTATCAAAGAATTTCTCTAAATCCATATCTACTACCCATTTATATCCTTCATTTATATATTCTAAGGATTTCTTTATTGCTTGATGCTGACTTCTGTTTGGTCTAAAACCATAACTACTATTAGAGAAAATTGGTTCATATACAAATGTCAACGCTTGTGCTATTGCTTGTTGTATCATTCTATCTACTACTGTTGGAATTCCAAGCATCCTAGTCCCACCGTTAGGTTTAGGTATTTCTACCCTTCTAACAGGTGATGGTTTGTATGTTCCATCTAATAATTTAGATTTCATTGTAGTCCAGTGCTTTTTGCAATAGTCGTGAAGTTCATCAGTCTTTATTCCATCAACACCGTGACTACCTTTATTCTTGATTACTCGTTGCATAGCACGATACATATTATCTTTTGCTAAGATTTTATCGAGTAAATTATTAGTAGATATTTTTGCACGGTTCTCTATTTCTACCTTCGGTAATACCGAAGCTACGCTATGCACTCCATGTTTATTTCCAGTTTCCAACTTTACTTCCACACGGTAGCCTGAATATTCAGTTGTCTGCACTTTATCCACGTTCTTCAATTTATCCAAAGTTGAAAACCTCCTTAATGTTCAGTCCTTCCTATTGATTGCGCAGTCAATAGTACTATGACGTCTGCTGACTTCTGATAGTTCAATTACATATCACTATGTAGGTTATCATCTAGGAAGTTCATCCTCTATTAATGATATATCTATCAGACCTCCCCAGGTAAGAGCAACAACCTTCATCTCATATATCTGCTACATTTACTATTAGAAATTTTGGATAGTGTTGGACTTTGTCTTGTTACGCAAACTCGTCCGTTTCCAATAGCCTCATATGTAGTTCGTGTTCCTCAGACCAAGACTTTGCCGTAGGCTTCCTTCAGATTCCACCTCACGATGGACACCCTTGCCATTAGCTAGCGGTTCCCACTATCAAGCCCGCAACGGACTTTCACCGTCAAGTTGTTGCCCATGCTGGGCACACATAAAAAGTAGAGAAATTAAATTTCTCTACTTTTTTATCTTTTCTTAAATATAACATCTACATTTCAATATGAAGGATTGTTTAATTTGAATATATTTAGGTGAAAAATATTAGCACTTTAATCTTCTAATATATCATGTTCTATCTTCGTAGGATGATAACACAGCTGAACAACACCTGAAGAGAACTTTCTAATATCAACTAGTTTAAGATCTTGTCTTTTATTTATATCTGTAAACAAGTACTTACCTGATCCTAAAATAACAGGATGAATGGAAAGTCTATACTCATCAACGAGCCCTAAATTCATAAATGTTGTTATAAGACTAGCTCCCCCATATAGCCAAATATCCTTACCTGGTTCTTCCTTTAGTTTATTCATTTCTTCCACTATGTTATCATTTACCACTATACCATTATCTATATTGGTTAGTGTTTTTGAGAATACATATTTTTTCTTGTCGTGAACTAATTCCCAAATTTCTTTTTCTATATGCGAACTTTTATTGTTAGGAATATATTTCCCCCACAAATCATAAGATTTTCTACCATATAATATGGTATCTATACTATTTAAGAACTTAGTAAAATCCATATCCCCATCCATTATGCACCAATCAGTTTCACCATTTATACCTTCTATAAAACCATCTAATGAAACTGCTAAATCTAAAACTATTTTTCTTGTCTCATTACTAATCATAATGATTCACCTCCATAAAGGACTTCTTTTATGTGTTCATTATTAAATTTGAATCATACACAGTCTTAATATAATCCTTCTTTTGATGTTAGCATTTCAAGATTATTAAATATTTTTTCTTCATCCCATTCCCACCATCTAAGTTTTAATAATGATTCAATTTTTTCATCACTAAAACGTTTTTTAATAAATTTTGCCGGATTACCACCATATATTGTATATGGTTCAACATTTTTTACTACAGTTGAATTAGTAGCAATAATCGCCCTATCACCTACCTTAACTCCAGGCATAATAGTTACATTTTCACCTATCCATACATTATTTCCAATTATTGTATCTCCCTTAAAAGGTAACTGTTCTACCGTTGGAGTGACTCTTTGCCAACCATTACCAAAGATATTAAATGGATAAGTAGTTATACATGGTTTGCTCCATTCATAATGAATTTAACACCCTCTGCTATTGCACAAAACTTGCCTATAATTAATTTATCTCTCAAGAATTCATAATGGTGCTCTATATTATCATAAAATTTTTCAGGAGACCTTTTATTATCACTATAATAAGTATACTCTCCAATTTCTACATTTGATCGTTTAGGTAAATTACTTATATAGCACACTGTTTTTATGTTTTCATTTGGATATAATTTTATTTTATCTGGTCCTATCATAATATATACGTTCCATTTCATCCTATAATTTATTTATTATTACTTATCATTTCTTATAAAAACTACAAAACTTCTAATAAATTAACTGATCAATTTTATTACTTCCCCATTTTGTAAACCAAAATTCTTCTTCACCTGGAATAATCTCATGTGCTTTGGCATTTTCTGTTGATAAAGTATATTCAACAAATTCTCATACTATAGTAATTTTTCCTATTTTGTTACCTTGATTGTCTATAAAACACATTGCTCCATTGGAAATCTATACTCATTTATCTTTATATTCATACAATTATCATCCTTTCATTTTTCAACTGAAACAAAAAACCTTTCCTAACTATCAAGTTTGGGAAAGGTTAATAAGTATCATTCTATATAAAGATAATACAAAACAACTATCTTAACAATAAGAATAGAATAAGATTGCTCTATAAATATAAGTTAAACATGACACAATCATAGTCCTATCCAAAACTTATAGTAGTTTAGATTAACATAAAATAACATATCTTAAATTCTTAGATATGTTGTACTTCATCTATACTACTGTAACCTTTTAAAACCAGATAAGATTATACAATCATTTTAACTAATCACCTCAATATTTTTATTTTGAAATACATTTTAATTATAAAATTTTGAAAAATATTTGTCAATAAATCTACTTTTGACAATAATATATAATTGCTTAGTAGAGGAAATTCCTCAAATGCTGTCCACTAAATTGGTTAATATATTTTTTAAATCTATTAACCAATTTATATGTACTTGAAATACATTCTAATTAATGTTTCATAATGAGTTTCCAATAACTTTGTGACTTCTTCTGATTCAACGATACGATTTACAGCAATGCCTGGTAAAATAATTGATTTTGTACACTCTTTTGCTGTATCATTCTCAATTTGACAAAACTCATCATCATGAGTACAGAATGGAATTATTGTTTTGCCTGTAAAATCATGTTATCTAAAAAAACTCATAACCGGCGTAACTAATGTTTTAAACCAATTAGGTGTACTTATAAATATAATTTGATAATCATCTATTGACTCATTCCCATATATTAACTTAGGACAAAATTCTCGATAAATTTGATTTCTTACTTACTTTTATGATTGGAACATTGTGGTCAGGCAGAGCGGTTACAGATATAATATCTCCTCTATCTGCACAAATGACGGATACTACATTTAGAAAGCACCTAGTTACATAGTTCACATATGTCATAGCTAGTGTTATCACTACCACTATAGCTTATATAGCAGTAGGATTTTTCGCATAAATAATACAAGAGTGAAGGAAGCCAGTTCGCTTCCTTCGTTTGCATTATTGTTTAATTTTTAATATGAATTATTTAATATCTTTAAATAATATATCTGGCATTACTTTGCTTTATATACAAGTTTAGTAATCATACCACCAGGGGACTCCCCGTTATTGGATTGATGGAAAGTTTTTGTACCATTTACTGGCCATATCCCAGGATTGTTTGACAGGAATTCAACATCAATTCGCCTTCCCGAAGCAACATCAATTGTGTCATCAAATTCTTTCCTCGAAAATCCATCTACAGCAACAACAACAAAATCGTGACCATGTATGTGCATTGAATGAGAATTGCTTGATTTATTTATGAATCTTATCCTTATCTTTTCTCTATATATTGTATAAAGTGGTGTAGTGTCTGGAAAAGCCTTGCCGTTGATAGTGAAAAAATTGGGGTTTCTATCAAACTCATTAGGCTTATATATTCCAGGATACACCTTGCCGAGTGAAAGTTGCGGTATTTCCCACTGCTGAAGTAATAATATATAGTCTGCATAGGGAATCTCCATGTCCATCATTTTTTCTTCTGTAGGTAATATAACAAATGCCCCTATCAGTCCCTGTGCTGCCTGCTGTTCCATAGTAGAGTGATAGAAAAATGTTCCTACCTGCCATGCTAAAAATCTATAGGTAAAACTTTCACCTGGCATAATCTTTTTGGTGCAGGGTTCTATATCTGGCGCACCATCCTGACAGTTTGGCTTTGAAAGCCCATGAACATGCAAAGCTGTAGGTTTATCTAACCTATTTTCTACAGTTAAGTTAATCCACTCTCCTTGCTTGATCACAATTACAGGTCCTGGTGTTGAACCATTATATCCAATAGCATCTATGGTAATATTCTTAAGTATGTTGTGTTTTATAGGTTCTGCTATTAAATGAAAATGTCTCGTATTGTTTCTATAAGTATATTTAGCAAATGGTACATCTGGAGATTTAAGCCGCATTTCCCAAGTATTCATTAAAAGCCTCCTCATAAAATTTCTGAAACTGCGAACTAACTATTTTACAGTTCATTTCATATTATGATTTGGCTTTGTTATATGTTACAACAACCACTTATGGCTCATTTTTGTTACCTTTAAATTTTTCAGTTTTAATCTCCTCAAAGATATTATTGACTTGATTCTGATTATTTTGAGATTTGGTATGGTTATTAATAATATTTTTCAGTTCAGTCATCTCCTTCATCAGCTTAATAAAATCCTCCTGTGTTAAAGGCTTTTTATTATCCATGAGCTCATAGCCAAGCTGACCGCTTACTTCGATGGTAGCATATTTCACATCCTCTATTGAAGAAATGCCAGACTGTCTTAGACGAGTTTCCAGCCTGTCAATAGACATTCTAAGCCTCTTCAAATTTTTAAGAATTGGTTTACCATTTTCAACAACAATCACAGACTTCCCTGAAATAAAGGTTTCTAAAAAGTCTATCTTTATCTCTAAATACTCGAATATTATCATTAAAACTGTTAGTACTAGTGCTACTAGAAAGGTAATAAGTAGTCCCTTACCTGATACAGGCTGAACAAGCAATGAGCCCAGTCCTATCATTACTATAACTTGAGATATTGTCATCTGTGAAATAGATTTTCGTCCGCCTAATCTTAATATAAAGGTTCCAACAATAAATATTAGCGTTGACTGCCAAATCCAATTTAAATCCATATATTCTCCTCCTTATATCAACTTTTCTCACTACTCCTTAGTATCGCAAATATATATCCGTTTATTCTATCAATTGTGAACTATAGTTAAGAAGCTTTATATATCTTTAGTTTAATAAAAAAGAATCCGGTCAAAGTTAATTATAACCTTAACCGGAATTCTTGTTTTATTCAATCTCGCATTCAATCTCCGTACCGTCTAACAGCGTCACAATAATCCTATTATCTTAAAACACAGTCATCCTTTCAATAATGCTAAAATACAAATCCATATCAAATTCTCCTATTGGTTCTGCATTTTCTATTTTTTTCATAAACTGTTTTGCCTTATATCTTTAAAGCAAGCTATCACTTTTTAAATGTTCCTTCCACTTCTCCATAAAATAATTCTTATTTTCAATCATTGAATTAAAGATATTTATAAAAGTTTGGTATAAAACACTATCATCTATCTGCTCTGCTTATTCTCACAGATCTTCTCACCTTTTACAGTTTACTTCTTATTACATCTCTAAATAATTCTTCTAAGTCTTTCATTGTTGGAGTTCCATGCCTTTCTACCAAAGATGCTACCACAGTGTCTACAAATAGCTCTTCTCACAAAAGGATTATCAACTGTGGCATAATCTAATTTCAATAAGTGGAATAACAGCGAAAGCTGTATATGAATATCTCTTAGATAGAAACTACGATATTGAATTGTACTCAAATTTTATCAAATATATCAAATCAAAAAATAACGAGGAATTCATAATAAGTATATTCAACTATAAATCAGGAAATTCTAGGTATTGTAATTTTGAATATAGAAAAACAAAAACTCAACAAGATTTATTCGAATGTCTAATATCATTATTTAAAGCCACCTGAGGTGTACCTTCAGAAATTTTGTTTGATAATATAATTTATGACTTGAGTAATCTAGAAATAAATGCTAAAAAGGAAAGAGATAAAACAGCATGTATAAAAGTTATAAACTTTCCATTTATCAAAACCTTGGAAGACTTTAACTTTACATTTCAATCAGCTGTAAATAAACAAGAAATTTTAGATTTATCTACGTTTAGATTTACAGAGAATAATGAAAATATATTATTAGCAGGAACATCTGGAGTTGGCAAGACTCATCTTGCTACCTCCATTGGAATCAAAAGTGCCATAAATAGATATTCTACATATTTTATACCTTTTCAAGAATTGATTCAGCAACTTAAAAAGGCGTTAGCCGAAAACAGATTAGACGCTAGACTTAAACACTTTTCAAAGTATAAAGTTTTAATTGCTGATGAAATTAAAACTTTACCAATAGATACTGATACTGCAAATCTACTTTTTCAGATAATTTCGAAAAGATATGAAAGGCATTGTACCATAATAACTACTAATTCTAATTTTTCAAAATGGAGTAACATCGTTGGATCTCCAACTATAGCTAATGCTATTTTAGATAGGTTACTTCATAATTCTCATATTATTTCAATAAAAGGTCCATCATATAGATTAAAATCTAAGCTTAATTATTTAGATAGTTCTTCTTCTAGCAATTCTTAAAATTAGATTTTTTGTACATAATTATTTTCTATTTTTTATACAAAAATATATTGTAATTTACATTTGTTTATTTTTACACAAAAATGCACCCTATAGGGTGCAAATCAATAAAAAGTATATTTGTTAGAACATAAAATAAACTTCCATATTCAATTAGAAATTTTCAAAGTTTTTGATATCAGCCTATTTTTTCTCTATCAAAGCTACACATTCCACGTGAACACTATGAGGGAACATATCTACTGGTTGTACCTCTAAACATTTATATCCTCTTTCATCTAGATAATTTAAATCTCTCGCTAAAGTTGATGGATTACATGACACATAAACTACTCTGTCTGGTTGCATGGATACAATTGTATCTAATACTTTTTCATCACAACCTTTTCTAGGTGGGTCAACAACTACTACATTAGCACGTTTCCCTTGTTTATACATCTTTGGAACGACCTCTTCAGCTTTTCCTACATAGAATTCTACATTCTCTAAATTATTTATCTTCGCATTTATTTTTGCATCTTTTATTGCTTCTTCTACAATCTCTATTCCGTACACTTTTTTAGCTTTTTGTGCTAAAAATAATGAAATAGTTCCGATTCCACAGTATATATCAAATACTGTATCATTTTCTCCTAAGTTAGCATATTCTAATGCTTTATTATATAGTACTTCCGTTTGAACAGGATTAACTTGGAAGAATGATAATGGTGATATTTCAAATACTAAATCTCCGATATTATCATTAATCTTTCCATCTCCATAAATTACTCTATTTTCATTACCTAATATTACATTTGTTTTTTCCCTATTTACGTTAACTACTAAAGTTTTAAATCCTGGAATATTTTCCTTTAGTACAGATGCTAATTCATTTAAATATGGCAATTTTCTTCCGTTGGCAACTAATACTACCATAACTTCTTTAGTAGTAAAACCTACCTTTGTTACTAAATGCCTTAAAACTCCTGTATGAGTTTTTTCATCATATATACTAACTTTATAAGCTCTTATATAAGTTTTAATTATTTTAATTATTTTATCATTTACATCATGTTGTATAATACATTGGTCTGTAGGTATAATATCATGGCTCTTCTTTTTATAAAAACCAATTATAGGTACTCCATCCACTTTTTGAATAGGAAATTGAGCCTTATTTCTATATCTAAAAGGTTCTTCCATTCCTAAAGCATTATGAATTACCACATCATCAAGTTTTCCAATTCTACTTATAACCTGTTTAACTTCATTAGTTTTTATATTAAGTTGTTCTTTGTAGTCTAATTCTTGAATTTGACATCCACCACATTCTTTAAGTTCTTTACTACATTTCCTTTCAACTCTATATGGTGATGGTTCTAGTATTTCTACTATTTCTCCAACGGCATAGTTCTTTTTTGATTTAGTTATCTTAACTTTAACCTTGTCTTTTACTAATCCGCCATCTACAAAAACTGTAAATCCTTCAAATTTACCAATTCCAACTCCACCTTGACCTATATCAACTATCTCTACAACGTACATCTTATCTTTTGATAACATAGGCTTTCCTCCGCACAATTAAATTTAGACTTCAAACATTTATTTTATCAAAAAAATAAGGACTATTAAAGCCCTTATATAAATAAATCTCTATTTTTTAATCCTAGATAAAATTGTGTACATGCAAGTATAAATAAAATAACTCCTCCTATAGAGCCTATGTACACTAGCTTTTCAGCAAAACCTTGTGATAATCCACTACTTACAATTTGCCCAACATAATAATTAAAGTTTTGCATTGCTTGGTATCCATATCTCATCCATGTAACAGCTGTCATAATTCCCATAGGAACTATACTCATGCTCATATAAAATCCATTTATTGATCTTTGTTTACTACCTTTAACTCCCAATATGATTGGTACTAAAAATAATAAGGGTAACATATATCCGTAAAATTGAGGCGTTAAAGCTAAAAATAATGCTGCAGTTAAATAAAACGCTAATAAATAGTTCTTTAATACATTTGTTTCACCTTTAAAGTCTCTTAAAGATGCTTTTAAATATCTTATATATACTGGCAACTCATTTTCAATGCCCTGAGTATCTCTACCCATTCTCATATCCTTAATTAATTCTTTACCTTTTCCATTAAGCTGATTATATTGTTTATTAAAATATTCTTGTACTTCTACCTGCTCGTATTCAGATTTTAACTTTTCCAAATCAGACAAATATTTTTGTCTTTTTCTTTCTTTTACGCCCTTCAACTTCTTTAATTCAGAGATTAATTGGCTAATCGTCATAACTACTAATCCTGTACTCATACAAGCACCCCCTTATATTTATGATACTATATAGGCACTATTACTTCTACATTTTCATAATATTATTTATAAGTTCTTTTTTGTATATCTTTATTATTTATATAAAGAACCCTACAAAGTTGTAGGGCTCTCTTTATTCAAACTATCTTATGGTTAAAATTCTATTTCCCGTGGTTTATTATTTTATTTAATGCTATTCCACTACAACCTAATATAATAACCCACACTATTAACATAAAAGTCCACGCAGCTCCTGTCATTATATTCACCATCCTTTAAATTTAATCTATAATAAGATTAAAATTTTATTAAGCTTCTACCTTATTATTTTGTATTTCTGAACTGTATTTAGATTTGATAGATTTATATGTTTGTATAAATCCAGCTACTAATACAACAACAACGACTGCTCTAGCAAGATTTACCCATACTGCATAATCTGGTATTTCTGCAATATAAGAAGGTACTGCTTTAAAGTTACCTGCTAGATAATAGTCTTTAGTAAATATAGCTAAGAATATAATTATAGAAACTGGTGTTAAGAATTGATGGAATAATCTAAAGAACCATTTTGGTACTTTCCATAATCCACCTTTATTTATTTCTTCTAATGCAGGATCTTTAACTAACCAAGCTACAACTACAACTTCTATTAATCCAAGAACAATTAATAAGTAGTTTCCTATCCAGTTATCAACTTCTGTAAAGTAAACTAAGTTAGCTTCACCTGTCATAACACATTCTAATGCTATTGGAGTACCAACTATTAAATATGCTACGAATATAATCCAAGCACCTTTCTTTCTTTCTATTCCTAAATCTTCTTCTAGTAATGCAACTAAATAGTTATACATTGCTATAGCTGAAGTAAATCCAGCAAAGAATAATAAGAAGAACCATACAGCACCAAATATTCTACCACCAGTCATACCTGTAAATACATTTGGTAAAGCCATAAATGCAAGTCCTATACTACCTTTTATACCTTCTGGTCCAAGGAACGCATATGAAATAGGTATAACAGAAGTACCAGCAAGTATAACTTCAGCAAATTCATTTAATGATACTGTAGCAACAGAAGCAGCTACTATATCTTCATCAGCTTGTAGGTAAGAAGCATAGTTACAAATAATACCCATACCTAAAGATAATGTGAAGAATATTTGTCCTGTTGCAGTTACTACTGAAGCAGAAGTTAATTTACTTAAATCTGGATTCCATACGAAGTTTAATCCATGCATTGATGACCAATCAGGATTAACTGGAGCACCTAATGTTAAAGCTCTTATAACAAGTATAATACCAAATATATATATTGTTGGCATCATTACTTTAGCCCAAGCTTCTATCCCATCAGATACACCTTTCATTACAGCCCATCCAAGTAAAGCTAGTGATATTACCCAGAATATTAACATTTTAGGGTCAGTTATATAATTTACGAAGAATGTAGAACCATCAACGCCTACATAACCACCAGTTAATGATTGTACTGCATATCCTAATGCCCATCCTATGATATGAGTATAATAAGAGTTAACTAATAATGTAACTCCAAATGCTATAGCTCCAGCAAGAGCTCCAAGTATAATTGCAGTTTTTGGTTTTACAGCTTTTTTAGCTTGTAAATAAATCATTGGACCTACTGTTCCATGTCCATGAGCTCCACCATAACGACCTATACTCCATTCTATTAACATTACAGGTATACCTATAACTATTAGAGCAAAGAAGTATGGTATCATAAATGCGCCACCACCATTTGTAGCAGCTATATACGGGAATCTCCAGAAATTCCCTAATCCAACAGCATTCCCTGCCATTGCTAAGATAAGACCTATCTTAGAACCCCATTGTTCTCTGTTTTCTGCCATTTGTTACTCCCTCCTTTTTATTTTTGTATGACGGAAAATAAAACCTAAAAGAAATAACCAGATTAAAACCCTTTATTTTGTCGATATATTCACATTTTTGTAAATATTCTGATTATTCAATTTATAAAAATAACCACTAAGACTTTGGTATTATCTGAGTGGTCATTTTATATAATAGTACCATCATTTATTAAAACATGCAATAATTCTCTTAGAATTTATTTTTAGCATATAACTATATAAATCATGTTTTAATAAAATATTAATGTACTATATTAAAATATATTAATTATTTTTTTATTTTATTCTTATAAAACTCTACTTGAACCTCTGTATACAGCACCTCTTGTAGTATCAACTGTTATTATTTCCCCATCTTCAACACTTGATAATATGTTTGTAGCAGATACGATAACTGGTTTTCCTAAGTTTATTCCAACTATGGCAGCATGAGAAGTCATTCCACCATCTTCTGTTACAATTGCAGCAGCTTTTTCTATATATGGATTCATTTCTTTATCAGTCATGCTAGTAACTAATATATCTCCTTCATTGAAATTCTCACACGTTTCTCCACTTTTAACTATACGTACGTTACCTTCAATTGTAGTTCTTCCTATACCTATCCCTTGGCATATTTCTTCACTTACAACATGTACTTTTATTAAGTTAGTTGTTCCGCTTACTCCAGTTGGAACTCCAGCAGTTATAACAACTAACTCTCCATCATGGATAAATCCTTCGTTTTTACTTGCTTCTATTGAGTTATCGATAAGATCATCTGTATTTCCTGCTTGTTGGCAGTTTACTGTATAAACACCCCAACTTAATGATAACTGTCTACTAGTTCTTTCGTTTGGAGTAGCTGCTATAATTGGAGTATTTGGTCTAAATTTAGAAACCATTCTAGCTGTATGCCCTGAAGATGTTGATGTAACTATTCCTGAAGCAGTTAAACTTTTAGCTGTTGTGCAAGTAGCATAACTTATTGCATCTGTAACATTTGTATTGTTTAATCCTTTGCTTCTTAAAATATTATCATAATCTAGAGTTTCTTCTATTCTTTTAGCTATTGTAGCCATTGTTTTAACAGCTTCTACTGGATATTTACCTGCAGCAGTTTCTCCTGATAACATGATTGCATCTGTTCCATCATATATAGCATTTGCAACGTCAGTTACTTCAGCTCTTGTAGGTCTTGGGTTTCTTATCATAGAATCAAGCATTTGAGTAGCTGTTATAACTGGTTTACCTAATTCGTTACATTTTTTTATCATCTCTTTTTGTACTATTGGCATTTCTTCAGTTGGTATTTCAACTCCCAAGTCACCTCTAGCAACCATTAAGCCATCAGAAACTTGTAGTATTTCATCTAAATTATCTACACCTTCTTGGTTTTCTATTTTTGATATTATTTGTATATAAGTAGCATCGTTATTTTCTAGGACTTCTCTTATAGCAAGAACATCAGCTGCTTTTCTAACAAATGAAGCCGCTATAAAATCTATTCCTTGAGTTATACCAAATTCTATATCTGATATATCTTTAGGAGTTAATGCTGGTAAGTTTATTTTTACACCGGGAACGTTTACACCTTTGTGGTTTTTAACTATACCTGAATTTTCAACTATACAGTAAATTTCTTCACCAGCAACCTCGTCAACCCTTAGTCCAACAAGACCATCATCTATTAATATTAAGTCGCCTTTTACAACATCATCAGCTAATCCTTTGTAACTAACTGTACAGATTTCTTTTGTTCCCACAACATCTGCCATAGTTATTGTAAATTTACTTCCTTCTTCAAGAAAAACTTCTGGATCTGCAAAGTTTCCAGTTCTTATTTCTGGACCTTTAGTATCTAGTAATATTGCAACTGATTTGTTAAGTTTTTCTCTAACTTTTTTTACAGCATCCATTCTTTCCTTATGTTCTTCGTGAGAACCGTGAGAGAAGTTAAATCTACAAACATTAAGACCATTTTCCATTAATTTAGTTAATGTTTCTTCACTTTGAGAAGCCGGTCCTAAAGTACAAACTATTTTTGTTTTCTTAGCACTTTTAAGCATTATATTATATCCTCCTAAATGTATTATATAGATAGTATTTGAGCCATTTGGTAACTTTGCTTATCAAAATCTTTTTTCATAGCTAAAGCTTCATGTATTTCCATATCCATTATCTTATCATCTCTTATTCCTACTACCCTAGCAGATTTACCATCTAGAAGTAATTCAACTGCTCTTACTCCTAATCTACTTGCTAATAAACGATCTGAAACTGTTGGACTTCCACCCCTTTGAACATGTCCTAATACTGTTACTCTAAGGTCTGCCCCAGTTCTTTCAACTATTTCTTTTCCAATATCATTAGCATTTCCAACACCTTCTGCCAATACTATTATACTGTGTCTCTTACCTCTTTTTTTAGTAGTCTCTAGTCTTAAGCAGATATCTTCTATTTTATACTCTATTTCTGGTACTATTATTGTTTCAGCTCCACCAGCTAAACCTGCATATAAAGCTAAATCACCACAATGTCTTCCCATAACTTCAACTATATTAACTCTTTCATGAGAAGAAGAAGTATCTCTTATTTTACTTATAGCATCTACTATAGTGTTTAATGTTGTATCGAAACCTATTGTATAATCTGTATAAGCTAAATCATTATCAATTGTTCCTGGTATACCGATAGCTGGGAAACCTAAGTCACTAAGTTTTTGTGCTCCCATAAAAGAACCATCTCCACCTATTACAACTAAACAGTCTATTCCATATTTTTTAAGAATTTTAACTGCTTTTTGTCTTCCTTCTTCAGTTCTAAACTCTTCACATCTTGATGATTTAAGTATTGTTCCACCTCTGTGTATGATGTCTCCAACTGACGATAAATTCATCTCAACTAAATCAGATTCAATAAGACCTTTATATCCTCTATTAATACCATAAACTTTACATCCATAGTATATGGCTGATCTAACAACAGCTCTAATAGCTGCATTCATTCCTGGTGCATCCCCACCACTAGTCAATATTCCTATTGTCTTCATAGTACGACCTCCTAATAATCCTAATCCTTAGAGTTGTAATTTTTTACTCCCTAGGTATACATGTTCTTATTAATTTTACAAAAACATTTTCACCTATATATATTGTGTATTATATCACAAATTTCCACCTGTTTTTATATAAAACATCAATTTATACTAATTTTTAACCTTTACGTTTTCCATACCTAATAGTTCTTGTAATTTAGATTGTAAGTCTGAGTTTATACTAACTTCCATATCAGTCCACTTAAACATTCTTCTAGGGTGTTCTATACATATGTAAACACCTTGACTTCCCTTATGCTGAAGTAATATTTTTTCTATAGAATTAATAAGTTGCTGGTTATTCATATTATCTACTTTTATAAAAACACCTGTAGCTTGTGGCTTTTTATTTTTTGTGTATACATTATTTTGATTGTTAATTTTGAAATTATCACTATCACTTATATCTTTAATTTCTCTAGCTATAAGTTTTGCACTTTCTTCTTCTTTTATACTAAGCTTTCCTTTTATATAAATAATATTATCCTCATTTAAAATAGTATTATATTGTTTTAAAACTTGTGGAAATACAATAACTTCAATAGTTCCATATAAATCTTCCAACTCTAAAAATGCCATAATATCATTTCTCTTAGTTGTTTGTATTCTCTTATTAACAACCATTCCACCTAAAACAACTTCTTTTTCGTCTAAATTTAAATATGCTTCCATATCTTCTTTCAATGCATTAATTTTTCCATTGTCTATAGATGTATTATTTTTTAATTCTTTTTCATATTCTCCAAGAGGATGACCACTAACATACATTCCAAGAACTTCTTTTTCTAATGCCAGTCTTTCCCTCTCTTCAAATTCATTTACCTTAGGCATTGAACTAACTTCCTGCTCAACTTCCACAGTTTCTTCTCCCATTTGAAGACCGTCAAATAAAGAAATTTGTCCTTTAACATTTTTCTTTCTATCCATAGATACACTTTCTAATAATTTTTCATATCCCATCATTAGACTGGCTCTATTATCACTAATATTGTCAAAGGCTCCACATTTAATTAAACTTTCTAATACCCTTTTATTTAAATCTTTTGAATCTAATCTTTTTACTAAATCAGCAAAATCTTTAAATTCACCGTTTCCTTCTCTTTCTTTAATAATATTATTTATTACATTTATACCAACATTTTTAACAGCTGCTAAACCAAATCTAATATTGTGTCCCTCAACAGAGAATTTTCCAAAACTTTTATTAATGTCTGGTTTTAATATTTCTATTTCTAAAACACTACATTCTCTTATATATTCAACAACTTTATCTGTGTTACCCATAACACTTGTAATTAATGCTGCCATAAATTCCACTGGATAATAGGCTTTTAAATATGCAGTTTCATAAGATACGACTCCGTATGCTGCTGCATGAGATTTATTGAAGGCGTATTTTGCAAAGTCTATCATATCATCGAATATTTTATTTGCTATATCTTCAGGAACACCATTTCTTACGCAACCTTGTATTTCAAGATTTCCATTTTCGTCTTCTTTTCCATGTATGAAATACTGTCTTTCTTCTTCCATTACATCCATTTTCTTTTTACCCATAGCTCTTCTAACTAAATCGCTACGACCATAACTATATCCAGCTAAATCCCTAACAACTTGCATAACTTGTTCTTGGTAAACTAAACAACCATAAGAAACTTCCAGTATAGGTCTTAAGCTTTCATGTATATATGTTATTTTATCTGGGTTGTGTTTATTTTCTATATATGTTGGTATAGAATCCATAGGACCAGGTCTATACAAAGATATACCCGCAACTATATCTTCAAAGTTACTTGGTTTAAGCTGCTTCATGAAACTTCTCATACCTGAACTTTCCAACTGAAACACTCCTAAGGTGTTTCCTGAAGAAAGTAACTCATAAACCTTTGAATCGTTGTAATCCATTGATGAAAAATCTATTCTTTTTCCATATTTCTTTTCTATTAAATCAAGAGCATCCCTTATTACCGTAAGGGTTCTAAGTCCTAAGAAATCCATTTTTAAAAGACCTAACTCTTCTAGTGTTGTCATTGTAAACTGCGTACTCACAGACTCTTGATGCTTGTACAAAGGTACATATTCGTCTACAGGATTTTTTGATATAACCACACCTGCTGCATGGGTAGATGCATGACGTAACATTCCTTCCATCTGTTTAGAAATGTCTATTACTTCTTTAGTTTCAGAATCTTGTTCATATAAGTCTCTTAGCTCTGTATTAACCTCCAACGCTTTATCTATTGTCATTCCTAAGTCAAAAGGAATTTCTTTTGCTATTTTATCGACTTTGTTATAAGGAATATCTAGTACCCTACCAACATCTCTTATGGCAGCTTTTGCCTTCATAGTTCCAAAGGTTATAATCTGAGCAACATGGTCATCACCATACTTTCGCTTAACATAATCTATAACTTCTTCTCTTCTTTCATAGCAAAAGTCTATATCTATATCGGGCATAGATACACGTTCTGGGTTCAAGAAACGTTCAAACAGCAGTGAATACTTAATTGGGTCTATATCAGTTATTCTCAAAGTATATGCAACTATAGAACCTGCCGCACTACCTCTTCCTGGACCAACCATTATATTATTTTCTTTTGCATAATTTATAAAATCCCAAGTAATTAAGAAATACTCTATATATCCCATTTTTGAAATTACATCAATTTCATAATCTAATCGATCTATTGCTTCTTGAGTAGGATTATCATATCTTTCCTCTAGTCCTTTAAAACATAATTCTCTTAAGTAACTTTCTGTTGTGTAACCTTCTGGTACATCGTATTTTGGTAAATGATAAGTATTAAAATCAAATTCAACATTGCATCTTTCTGCAATTTTAACTGTATTATCTAAAGCCTCTATTGCATAAGGGAAAAGTTCTTCCATCTCTTCTCTTGACTTTAAATAAAACTCATTACTACCAAATTTCATTCTACTTGGATCGTTTAAAGTTTTGCCCATTTGTATACACATAAGTACATCATGAGTTTTTGCATCTTCTTTATTTACGTAGTGCAGGTCATTTGTAGCAACAAGAGGTATGCCTGTTTCCTTTGATAATTTAACTAATCCTGCATTTACTTCTTTTTGCTCTGGCAAATGATGATCTTGAATTTCTAAATAAAAATTATTTTCTCCAAATATTTTTCTATATAGTAAAGCAAATCTTTTAGCTTCTTCATAATTTCTATTTAAGATATTATTTGATACATCACCTGCTAAACAAGCCGATAACGCTATAATCCCCTCGCTATGTTTTTTTAATTCTTCTATATCAACTCTTGGCTTGTAATAAAATCCTTCAACATAAGATGTTGAAACTAATTTTATTAAATTTTTATATCCTATCATATTTTCAGCCAATAACACTAAATGACCATATCTTTTATCGTAGTTTGGGTCTTTATCTCTTAAGCCACGAGATGCTGTATATACTTCACATCCTATAACAGGCTTTATTCCTGCTTTTTTTGCTTTTTTATAAAAATCTATAGCTCCAAACATACAACCATGGTCTGTTATGGCAATAGCTTTCATATTTAGCTCTTTTGCTCTACCTATCAGTTTATCTAGTCTGGAAAATCCATCTAATAAACTGTACTCCGTATGCACATGAAGATGAATAAAATCTTTATTCATTATCTCACCTCCTAAGTTTATAAACTTATTTTATCATATTATTTAATTAAAAAAGAGGTTATATATTATAACCCCCCTAATAATTAATTTTCATCATTATCGTCTCTATCAAACTCTTTATTTCTTAATTGATTAGCTATTTCTTCTAATTTTTTTAATCTGTGATTTACACCTGATTTACTAATGGGAGGAGTTAATAATTCCCCCAACTCTTTTAATGTTAAATCTTCATTTTCTACTCTTAATAAGGCAATTTGCTGTAAACTTTGGGGTAATTTACTTATACCCATTTTTCGTTCAATTAATTTTATATTTTCCACTTGTCTTACTGCCGCATTAACTGTCTTAGAAAGATTAGCCGTTTCACAATTTACTATTCTATTTACATCGTTTCTCATTTGCTTTAATATCTTTGTATTTTGAAGGCTTAAAAGCGCTTGAAAGCCTCCTATAAGACTTAGTAGATCAGATATTTGTTCACTTTCTTTTAAATATACAACATAAGAATTTTTTCTACATACTATTTTTGAATTTAAACCTAAAGAGTTGATTAAGTTCATTAAAGACTCAGCAAATTCTTCGTTACTAGCAACAAACTCTAGATGATAATTTTTTTCAGGGTCACTTATCGAACCTCCACCTAGAAATGCCCCTCTAAGAAATGCTTTTTTACACTCCTCATCTTCATATACCCAAGATGGTATTGTATGAGAAGGTAAAAAATCTTCATTTTTATCTAGTAGACCTAAAGTTTTCATTAACTCTTCAGATCCCATATCACTTTTTACCGTTAGTACATAGCTATTATTTTTCTTTAACATTTGGTTCTTGTTAACCATAATAGTTGTGTTTATATTAAAATCAGATTTTAATATTTTGAAAACTTTTCTAGCTACTGAATTTAGCTCTGTAGAAATTTTCAAGTTAATCTTTTTATATCCAGCAATCTGAATAGTACCAGCTAATTTTGCTATTCCTGATAATTCAGCTTTTTTACAACATAAGCTTTCCGACATCACTCTTGCTAGTTCATTTTTCGTTTCTGTAGAAAAAGACATACATACCACCTATATTCTAGCTCTTTTTTAATCTTTTTTTTATTTCTTTTAAAGCCACCTTTATAATTTCCTTCTCATCATCATATCTCGCCAAATCAACAACTCGATCTATATGAATAAACTTAGCATCCACAAATCCTTCTTCTTTTTGTGGTACTGTGTCCATATTCTTTGACTGCATCAAATACCAAAATACAGTTTTATGAACAGCTCTGTTTTCGTCCCAATTTTCTTTGAAAGTATAGTGTATTTCTCCAAGATATTTTAAGGTTTCGGCTTTTACTCCTGTTTCCTCCGACACTTCTCTTAATGCAGCTTCTTCGTTATTTTCGCCTTCTTCTACTTTTCCTTTTGGCAATACCCAATCACCGTTAAATTTCCTCAGTAGAAGAATAGCATTTCCAAATAACACCACCCCACCGGCACTAATTTCTTCTCTCATAGATGTTCACTCCTTAAAACTAACATAATAATAAGGATTTCTACATAAAAATCTAAAATCCTTTTTTACCTTGCCCTGTCATAATCATGACCTAGTGCCAAATCATTAATTACTTCACATATAGAATCTGCGTGATGTCTAATATAGTCATTTTTAATTTCTATTAAATCTCCTTCGACTATTTTAATCCCCATATTCTTTAATGCGATCCTTTGTTCCTTATCTAATAATACTTGATTAGCTCCATCTTTCTTATATTTTTTAAATTGATTATCAGGTATTATTTCATCATTGGCTATAACATAATCAATCAAGTTCTCTTTTGTATGTTTGTTTATAGCTTTAACGTGGTCTAATACATTATATTCATCAGTTTCTCCTGGTTGAGTCATTACATTAGGAATATATATTTTTGTAGCCTTACTTCCTTTTATAGCTTCAACAACACCTTCTACTAATAAATTTGGTATTATACTAGTATATAAACTTCCTGGGCCCATTATAATGTAATCAGCTTCATAAATGGAATTAATCACATCATTTAAAGGCTTCGCATCTTTAGGCTCCAAGTATACTTCTTCGATTTTGCTTTTTTGCTTTCTTACTTCCCTAGGAATTTTAGATTCCCCTTTTATTACATTTCCATTATTTAATTTAGCAATTAAGTCTATACTTTCTAATGTAACTGGTAAAACCCTACCTGTTATATTAAAAATCTCACTTAGTTTATAAACGGCTGTTTCAAAATTTCCATATAATCCATTCATAGCTGCTAAAAAAAGATTTCCAAAGCTCTGACCTTTTAGACCACCTTCTTCAAATCTATATTGCATTACTTCTTGCATGGTAGGTTCAGTATTAGCTAGAGCTAGTAAACAGTTTCTAATATCTCCTGGTGGTAACATTCCTAAATCACATCTTAAAACTCCAGATCCTCCGCCATCATCTGCAACAGTCACAACTGCTGTAATATTAGGTGTAATTTTTTTAAGTCCTCTTAAAAAAATTGATTGACCTGTTCCTCCACCAATAACTACTACATTTGCCTTATCAACTTCTATAGTCTTTTTTGTATTATCTTTTTTTACTTGTTTTTTTGCTTTTATAAAAAAAGCTATCCCTGTAACTAAGGTTACCATGCCTAAAATATCTATAATATAAGCCAAATATTTCATAGCTGCCTCCGCCTATCTTAGCATAAAATCTCTATGCTTCTTAACTACTCTGTATCCCTGTTTCATTAGTTCATCACTTATTAAGTTAGATATTGTTACTGATCTATGTCTTCCACCAGTACATCCTATACTTATAACTAAATGATGCTTTCCCTCTTCTATATATTGAGGAACTAAAAAGTTAATCATGTCTAATAGTTTTTCATAAAATTGATGACTTATATCAGAGTTCATAACATAATCTCTAACATCTTGTTCTTCACCTGTTTTACTTCTTAATTCATCAATATAATAAGGATTTGGTAAAAATCTCACATCAAAAACTAAGTCCGAATCTGAAGGTATTCCATGTTTAAATCCAAATGAAACTACAGATATAGTTAAATTATTATTAACCTCTCCATTTGAATAGATTTTACTTATTTCTTCTTTAAGATCTTTAGGTTTCATATTAGATGTATCTATTATACAATCAGCAATTTCTTTTAATGGCTCTAGAATTGTTCTTTCCATCTTTATGCCTTCTGGTATCTGTCTGTTAATTGCTAGAGGATGATTTCTTCTAGTCATTTTATATCTTTTTAATAAAATATCATCAGCACAATCTAGATATAGTACTTCAAAAGGATATTTATCTTTTCTTAAAGTATTTAAACTTTCATGTAACGCTTCAAAAAACTTTCTTCCTCTTACATCTATTCCTAATGCTACCTTATCTATAGTTGAGTTAGATTGATAACATAATTCAGCAAACTTAGGAATTAAAGCAGGTGGTAAATTATCTACACAATAAAATCCCATATCTTCTAGAGCTCTCATTGCTTCACTTTTTCCAGAGCCAGAAAGTCCAGTAACTATTATAAACTTCATTTATAAACTCCCTTTTTATTAAAATTTAATATTTTCTATCAGCGATAAACCAATCTTTGCCTCTTTAATAGTGTTTAATGCCAAGTCAAAGTTACCAACATTTTGTGGAATATGAGCATCAGATCCTACTATAAAAGTATTTTCTATATGCTCAATTTTTTTTAATTGCTCTGCATTTAAAAACTTATGACTACTATTTATTTCTAACCTAGTATTTGTTTCTTTTGCAACTTTTGCAATTTCTTCTATATATACATCACCCTTATCTCCAGGATGAGTAATAACAAATATATCATTATTTTTCATAGCATTGATTGTTGCTAAAGTATTGTACTCTTTTGACTTATTTGTTTTAAATATATAATTATTAGCATGATTAAGTAGACCTTTTAAATTTGTAGGCTTTGATCCAAAATGGTACCCAGCCATAACATAATCTAAAACTTTTCCTATTTTATCATCATAATCAATATTTCCTTTATCATCTAATATATTACTTTCCACTCCCAATAGAATTTTTATCTGGTTTTTATATTTTTCATTGAGAAAATCTATTTCTTCCCTCATTTTAAATATATCATTCTTCTTAATACCATAGGTTAAGTGATTATAGCTATGATCCGATATTCCAATAGTCTCAATACCTTTTAAAATAGCTACTTTCACATTGTCTTCTATTGTTCCTTTACCATGACTGTATATGGTATGTGTATGATAATCAGCTAGAATTTTCATTTATTAATCCTCTCCTAGAATCTTAACTTCTTCCTCTAACATTATACCAAATTTTGCATTTACTGTGCTTTTAACTATAAACATTAAGTCCAATATATCTTTTGCATTAGCTTCTCCAGGATTTATAACAAAACCACAATGTTTATCTGAAACTTGTGCTCCTCTTAAGCTAAGTCCTCTAAGTCCACAGTCATCAATTAACTTTGCTGCAAAATATCCTTCTGGTCTTTTAAATGTACTTCCTGCACTTGGGAAGTTTAGAGGTTGTTTAGTTGATCTTCTATTTGCATAGTCTGACATAGTTTCTTTTATTTCTTCAGCATTACCTGGTTGTAATTCTATTACAGCAGATAAAACTATATAGTCTTTAGTTGTTAATATGCTTTTTCTATACTCAAATTTCATTTCTTCATTAGATAGTTCAAATATATTACCTTCTCTATCCATAAGTCTTACAGCTTTTACAATCTGTTTCATTTCTCCACCATAAGCTCCTGCATTCATGGCTAATGCTCCACCTAAAGTTCCTGGTATTCCAGCTGCAAATTCAAATCCTGTTAAAGAACTTTTAAGAGCATTTCTACCTAGTATAGATAATAAAGCCCCACTTTGTGCTTTTATTATATTTCCTTCTACTTCATAATTATTGAAGTTATCTGATAATTCTATAACTATTCCTCTTATCCCACCATCTTTTACAAGAAGATTTGAACCATTACCTATAACTATAAAAGGTATGTTTTCTTCCTTTGCAAATTTTATCACTTTACTTAATTCGTCCTCAGTTTTAGGTTTCAGCAAAAAATCTGCTGGACCACCAACTCTAAAAGATATATGTTTTTTCATTGGTTCATCAACTTTGATACTTTCTTCCTCTAATATATTTAATAATTGCTTATATATAAATTCCTTGTTCATTATATTTTCCTCCCAGATCATTCGCTTTATTAATTAATACTCAAATTTATATTGTAAATATTTTTCATACTTTCAAATTATACATTTCATCCTTACTTTTAGTATATGCTTTTACTCAAAAAAGGATAAATTTTAATCATAAAATGATTTTACCACATATTTTTATAATATTTAATGAAAATTTCTCAAATCCTAAGACCTATATAAATGTGTTAATTATCTATTATATATGTATTTTAATTTCATAAAAATGTAAATTATGAAGTAACTTAATTATATAAATATAAAATCATTATATTTTAACTCAAGTTGAATATGAAAATAAGAAATGATATAATAAAATTAGTATATTTTAACATTTTTATACTTAAGACTAACTGACCAATAATTTTTAATTCAATTTTTAATAATAAGAAGTCTTCATCATCATTTTATTTAATATTTAAGCTTACTCATTTGCTCAATATCATTCTTAATATTGAGCAAATATTATATTTATCAGTAAAGTATTTTAAAATAAGGGGGATAAACTCATGGAAAAAGAAGTTTTAACCACTTGTCCTTACTGTGGCGCTGGATGTCAGTTTTATCTAGTAGTTGATGAAGAAAAAAATCAAATCATAAAAAGCAAACCTGCCCAAGGAAGAACAAATGAAGGTACATTATGCCTTAAAGGTCATTATGGATGGGATTTCCTAAATGATCCGCAAATTTTAACTCCAAGACTTACTAAACCTTTAATCAGAAAAAATGGTACTTTAGAAGAAGTTGAATGGGATGAAGCAATCTCTTATACAGCTTCTAGACTAAATGAAATCAAAGAAAAATATGGTCCAGATTCAATAATGGGAACTGGTTCTGCCAGAGGTCCAGGAAATGAAGCTAACTATATTATGCAAAAATTCATGAGAGCTGCAATAGGTACCAATAATGTGGACCATTGTGCTCGTGTTTGACATGCCCCATCTGTAGCCGGTTTGGCTTACTCATTAGGTAGTGGTGCAATGTCCAACTCTATACCTGAAATTGAAGATGCAAGTTTATTACTTGTATTTGGATATAATGGTGCAGATTCTCACCCTATAGTTGCAAGAAGAATTGTTAGAGCAAAAGAAAAAGGAGCTAAAATAATAGCAGTTGACCCTAGAGTTACAGAAACTGCAAGAATTTCAGACATACATTTAGCTTTAAAAGGTGGAACTAATATGATTTTAGTAAATGCCTTTGGTAATGTTTTAATAAATGAAAATCTATATGATAAAGACTTCGTAGCAAATCATACTGACAATTTTGAAGAATACAAAAAAATTGTTGAACCTTATACTCCTGAATATGCAGAAAAATACACTAATATACCAGCTGATACCATAAGACAAACAATGAGGGAATATGCCAAAGCAAAAGATTCTATGATCCTATATGGAATGGGTGTTTGTCAATTCTCACAAGCTGTTGATGTAGTTAAAGGTCTGGCATCTTTAGCTTTACTTACAGGCAACTTAGGAAGACCTAATGTTGGTATTGGACCAGTTCGTGGTCAAAACAATGTTCAAGGTGCTTGTGATATGGGTGCCCTTCCAGATGTATATCCAGGCTATCAAAAAGTTACTAACCCAGAAATTAGATCAAAATTTGAAAAAGCTTGGGGCGTTACTTTACCATCTGAAGTAGGTGTTAAATTAACAGAAGTTCCTCATGCTGTTTTAGAAGAAAATAAAATAAAAGCTTACTATATATTTGGTGAAGACCCAGTTCAAAGTGACCCAGACGCTTCTGAAGTAAGAGAAACTTTAGATGCTTGTGAGTTTGTTGTTGTACAAGATATATTTATGAACAAAACTGCTCTTCATGCCGACGTTATTTTACCTGCCACATCTTGGGGTGAGCATGATGGTGTTTATACTTGCGCTGATAGAGGTTTCCAAAGAATCAGAAAAGCTGTTGAACCTAAAGGTGATGTAAAAACCGATTGGGATATAATTTGCAGAATCTCTACTGCCATGGGATATCCTATGCAATATAATAACACAAAAGAAATTTGGGATGAGATGAGAAGTTTAACTCCTAGTTTCTTTGGTGCAACTTATGAAAAAATGGACAAATTAGGTTGTATTCAATGGCCATGTAGAAGTGAATCTGATGAAGATAAAGGATCTATGTTCCTTCACAAAGATGGTAATTTTCCTACTGATAATGGCAGAGGTAAATTATTTGCAACTGAATGGAGACCTCCTTATGAAATAGAAGATGATGATTATCCTTTCAGTTTATCAACTGTCAGAGAAGTTGGACATTATTCTGTTAGAACAATGTCTGGTAACTGTAGAACTCTGTCTCAATTAGAGGATGAACCTGGTTATTTACAAATCAATTATAAGGATGCACAAAAGCTTGATATTGAAGATAACGAAATAATCAGAGTAAGCTCAAGAAGAGGTAGTGTATTAACAAGAGCTTTAGTAACAGATAGAGTTCAAGAAGGAGCTACTTATATGACTTATCAATGGTGGGTAGGTGCTTGTAACGAACTTACAATAGCTAGTCTTGACCCTATTTCTAAAACTCCAGAATACAAGTACTGTGCTGTTAAAGTAGAAAAAATAGAAGATCAAAACTATGCCGAAGAATGCGTTAAAAATGCTTATAAAGATTTAAGAATCAAAATGGGTGTTAAAAGTATCTAATCAAGGAGACATTCAATCTAATTTTTGATGAATTAATTATATTAAAGAAAGGTGAAATAGTATGAAAAATAAATTAGGTTCATTTGTAATTGCTGACTCTAATAAATGTACTGGTTGTAGAGCTTGTGAAGTAGCTTGCTTCGCTACTCATAACCAAAAAAGTAACTCTATAAGCTATACAGTTGGTACTGTAGAAATTCCTATAATTCCAAGACTTTACTTAGTTAAAGAAGAAGATATTTGTATGCCTATACAATGTAGACATTGTGAGGATGCTCCTTGTTTAAATACTTGCGCTGTAAAGGCAATCTCAAGAATTGATGGTATGGTAATTGTTGATGATGATAAATGTATAGGATGTAAGACTTGTTTACTAGCCTGTCCTTTTGGAGCTATCGACTTATTAACTCAGTTTAAAGATAAAAAACCTGTTGAACAAATTGCAATAAATGAAAGCAAAAAAATAGCTTATAAATGTGATTTATGTAAAGATAAGGACAAAATATCTTGCGTAAATGCATGTCCTAATGACGCTTTAAGACTTGTTACTCCTCTTGAAGATAAAAAAGAGAAAAACATAAAAGCTGCTTTAAATTTATTGTCAGCTACTAAATAGGATAAGGGGGATAAAAGTATGATAGTTAGTATAGATAAAGATTTATGTACAGGATGTCAAGAATGTGTAAAAGTATGTCCTGCCTTTGCAATTGAAGGAGAAGCTGGTAAACCACAAGAAATAAATGAAGATCGCTGTGTAGTTTGTGGTCAATGTGTTCAGGTTTGTAAGTCTTATGCCTCTATTATTGATCATGGTGAAGAATTTATAGAAAATAAAAAATCGGAAAGAAAATTACCTGATGTAATTAATGAACCTCTATTTGCTGCTAATAATGTATGTGATGTGGATAGAGTAAAAGAAGCTTTAAAAGACCCTAATAAAATAACTATGGTTCAATGTGCTCCTGCTGTTAGAGTTGCCCTTGGCGAAGACTTTGGAATGGAATTAGGATCTCTAACTCCAGGTAAAATGGCTGCCGCATTAAAAGTTCTTAAGTTTGATAAAGTTTACGATACAAACTTTGCAGCAGATTTAACTATAATGGAAGAAGGAAATGAGTTAATTAAAAGAGTTACAACTGGCGGCACTTTGCCAATGTTCACATCTTGTTGTCCAGCTTGGGTTAAATTTTTAGAAGATAATTATCCTGAGTTAACAGACCACCTATCTACTTGTAAATCACCACAACAAATGGCTGGTGCTGTTTTCAAAACTTATGGAGCAGAAGTTAATAATATTGAGACAAAAGATATTTATAGTGTTTCTATTATGCCTTGTACATGTAAGAAATTTGAATGTGATAGACCTGAGATGGAATCTAGTGGATATAGAGATGTGGATGTAGTTTTAACTACTAGAGAATTGGCTTACTTAATAAAAGATGCTAATATTGACTTCGATAAACTTGAAGAAAGTGAGTTTGAAAGTCCTTTAGGAGTATACACTGGCGCTGGTACTATATTTGGTGTTACTGGCGGTGTTATGGAGGCTGCTCTTCGTACTGGTTATGAAGTTATAACTGGAGAAAAAATACCTAGTATAGATTTACCTGCTGTTAGAGGTTCAGAAGGTTTTAGAACTGCAGAAATAGAAGTTGGAGATTTAACATTAAAAGTTGGTATTGTAACAGGTCTTAAAAACGTAGTTCCTGTTTTAGAAGACTTAAAAGCAGGTAAATTAAATTTAGACTTTATAGAAGTTATGACTTGTCCTGTTGGATGCGTAAGTGGTGGTGGTCAGCCTAAATTATTACTTGAAGAATATAGAGAATTAGCTTATAAAAATAGAACTGAAGCTACTTATGTTCATGACAAAAACTTACCACTAAGAAAATCACATGAAAATCCTGAAATAGTTAAGATATATGAAGACTTCTTAAAAGAGCCTTTAGGAAGTGTATCTCATCATTTATTACACACTAAATATTGTATAGGAAAGGAAGTGGCTAAATAAATGAATTATTTTGTTATAGCCGACCCGCTAAAATGTATTGGCTGTAGGACTTGTATGATAGCTTGTGTTGTTGAGCATAGTAAAGAAAATATATTCTATCAAAATCCAAAGGATATAAATTTTAATCCTAAATTAGAAGTTGTAAAAAACGCTCAAGTTAGCGCTCCTATACAGTGTAGACATTGTGAAGATGCTCCTTGTGCAAAAGCATGTCCTCATAATGCTCTTACAAAAGAAGGTAATTCTATAGTTGTTAATGAAGAAGAATGTATAGGATGTAAAAACTGTATGCTTGCATGTCCTTTTGGTGCTATTAATTTAAATGATACAGAAAAAGGAAAACTTATTAACTTAGAGAACATTCCAACTGATAAGCTATTCTGCATAGAAAAAATGGTAGCTAATAAGTGCGATCTTTGCAGCAATTCAGATGAGGGTCCTGCTTGTATAAGAGTATGTCCAACTTCTGCATTTAGAATTGTAACAGAAGAAGATTTATCTCAAGCTATAAAAAATAAAAGAAAAGCTGCTACTGTAAGATTATAATTTAATTATTTTATAAAGTAAAACTAATTTTGTAACTTAAAAATACTACCTTTATTAAACTAAAGGTAGTATTTTTATATCTACAATTATATTCTTAATTATGTATATTCTTAATTATGACTCTTGTTTAGAAACTTTAGGTACCTCTTTTAAATACGAATAATTATACAAGAAAGGTATTATTATACCTCCTCCAATTATATTACCAATTGTTACAAATACTAAATTTTTTATTAATGCTGCCATAGTAACCTTAGCTCCTAGCAGCATCCCCATTGGTATAAAGAACATATTTGCCACGCTATGCTCAAATCCACATAGTACAAATAACATTATTGGGAACCAACAAGAGAATATTTTTGATACTATATCTTGAGCAGCTGTTGCAAGCCATACACCCAAAACAACTAAAATATTACATAAAATTCCTCTTAGTATTAATGTCATAACATCTAAAGAAGCTTTACCTTCAGCTATTGCTATGGCTTTTGTGCCTGCATCTCCTCCCAAAACGCCCCCATAAAATACTATTAGTACTAAAATTAAAGATCCAACTAGGTTTGCTACCCATACAATACTCCAGTTTCTTAACATTTGTGATACCGTTATTTTCTTGTTAATAATAGCCAATGTCATTAAGTTGTTACCAGTAAATAATTCTGCACCTCCAATAACTACTAACATAAGTCCAACAGGGAAAACAACCGCTCCCGCAAATTTAGCCAAACCAGGATCTATATTACCTAAAGTTTGGCTTATTATTGTATTAGCTAATCCCCCGAATCCAATATACATACCTGCTAAAATTCCTAAATAAATCATTGGTGATGTTTTTAAGTTAGCTTTTCCCACGCCAACATTTACCATTGTGTTTGCTATTTCCTTGGGTGTCAAAAATCTCTTTTCCATAAAATTAACCCCCTCTTTCAAGTTTATTACCTTTACATTAATTATAGCAACTTTTTAATAAAATACTTAGCTTTCTAATATGTATACATTATTCTTAATTCCAAAATAAATATTTAATATATTTATTTTATTAACCTACTAAGAAAATAAAACTGATACAATTAAAGTATCTAATAGGTGACCCAATATAAATCTTATGTACATTACTCACACCTTATATTTATAATATATTTTTATTCGGAGGTTTTTTATGGCAAGTTTTAGTAGAGAAAATGAAAATTATTTAGCAAACTACAAATATGATTATTCTTTTGAATTTCCATTAATAAAAGTGAATAATCTAGAAAGTGTTAATTACCAGGACACAATAGTAGCAGAATTTCCTCTTGGTCTGATTGTTAATGGTAAATATGAAAATACATTTTTATGTTCACCGTTTAAATTAAAAGAATTAGTTGTTGGATATCTATGTTCTATAAATTTAATTAGCTGTAAAGAAGATATTTTAAACTTTGAAATAAATCATGATAAGAAGATTGCTTATGTAGATATTGATGATTCTAACTTTAATCATGCTGAAAATATTCTTTATCTAAATGAATATGATTTTTTAAAAGCTAATCCTATCTGTGATGATAGTTTAAAAATTAATATTAGTGATATATATGAAACTATGGAAAATAATTTAAACTTATCTCAATTATTTAAAAACACTGCTGGTGTTCATTGTGTTGGTATTTATGAAAATAATAAACTAGTAATTGCTTGTGAAGATGTAGCTAGACATAATGCTATGGATAAGGCTATAGGACATTGTATATTAAATGATATTCCATTAGGTAATAAAATTATATTTGTCAGTGGTAGACTTTCTTTTGAAATGATAAAAAAAGCGGCAAGAGTTAAAGTTCCAGTTGTTGTTGCTAAGTCTGCTACTACAAGTTTAGTAATAGAAACTGCACAAAAGTTAAATATTACCTTAGTTGGTTTTGTAAGAGGTAAAAAAATGAATATTTACACTAATCCCCATAGAATATTATTCAAATAAATTAACGAAGAATGGCTGTATTCATATAAAAACACAGTCCTTCTTCATTATTTTTTAGCAATCTGTATAATTATTATTTTATATGCACTATTTCTCCCATATTTTCTAAATTATATCCCCCTAAACTTTTAAGTTTATTTCTAAAAGATTCTTTATTTATTGTACTTAATAGATGTTTTACGTATTGACTCTCTAACATGTCTATTTTCAATAATAAATCATAATCTTCCTCACAAATTGGTATAAAGTCTAAATCAAAAATATGAGCTGCAGAATATACTCCTAGCCCGCAATCTGCATCTCCATTATCTATAGCTTTTGCTAAAGACATATGAGTAAATTCTTCTCTTTCATATCCATTAATATCACTTTTTTTAACATTATTTTTATTAAGAAGATAGTCAAATAAAATTCTTGTTCCAGATCCTTTTTGTCTATTTATATATCTCACATTAACTAAATCTTTTATTGATTTAATATTTAATGGATTACCTTTTTTCACTATTAATCCTTGCGTTCTTTTTACTAATTTAATTAAAGCTACATCTTGGTCTATATATTTATTTATAAAAGGTATGTTATAAGTTTCACTTTCCACATCAAATAAATGTATTGGTGATATATGACTTTCGCCTTTTCTTATTGATAATAAACCTTGGAAACTTCCAACATGAGTAGAACTTAAATGAATTTTACCAAAAGACTCTTTAATTAATTCATCGTTTATAATGTCCATAACTATATCATGACTTCCTATTGATATAATAGTATTATTAATTTCACTTATATCTTTTAATAACTCTATATCTACTTTTTCCCCTTCGTTAATTCCTTCAACATTTTGAGGGACTCTAATAACTCCATCTGCATTTACTAAAGTAGTTATAGTACCTGCTCCTCTTTTTATTGGAGTTGCCACATATTCATTATTTATTAATCCTAATTTTACTCTAACAAATTCTTCATATTTTAAAGTACTCATAACTCTTTTACTAAGCGTTGCTTCTATTATTTCTTTTTTAGCGACTTCCTTATATATGGACTTTCTAATTACAGGTTTTACGATATTTTCCATAACAACCCAAGCAGAAACTGGATACCCCGGTATTCCTACTACAGCTTTATTATTTATTTTACCTAAAATAGCAGGTTTTCCTGGTTTTATTGCTAAACCATGAATGCAAACTTCTCCAAGTTCTTGTATTATATCATAAGTAAAATCTTCTCTTCCTTGAGATGAACCTGCATTAATAAGAACCATATCACATTCATCTAATGCTTTTAATACACTACTTTTTATTTTTTCATAATTATCTTCTACTATTGGGTATATTACTGGAGCTGCTTCATACTCTAACACTAAACCTTCAAATAATCTAGAATTAAACTCTATAATATCTCCAATTTTAGGAGTTGTGTGTCTGTCTATTAACTCAGTTCCTGTAGGAATTATTCCAACCTTAAATTCCTTAAAAACTTGTATTTTATCTATTTTGCCACTTATCATAGACCCAATATCTTGAGGTCTTATTGTATGAAAAGATGGAATAATCATTTCTTTTTCTACAACATCTTCACCTAGGCATCTTACATGTTGCCAAGGTATAGCTGGTTTAATTATTTTCACACTATTTTCTTCTCTTTCAAGTAAATCTTCAACCATGATTACTGCATCAAATTCCTTTGGTATAGGATCACCTGTATCAACTACTATATAGTCTTTACTTTCTTCCAATGTAATCATATTTTGTTCATTAGCTAAAAAAGTTGACTCTGATTTTACTGCTATTCCATCCATTGCTGAGCAATTATAAAAAGGTGCTGATAAATTTGCATAAATTGCTTCACTACTCATTCTATTAAGTGATTTTTCTACATCAATATACTCTGTTTCTCTAAGTTTATTAATATCTAAAAACTCACAATACTTTTCAATTCCTTCTTGTAAAGGTATATTTGACAAATATTTTCCCATGATATTCTCCCCTTAATTAAAATAAATTCACTTTTACAATTTCACCCTTATGTATACCTTCTAATTCTCTATCTATCTTTAAATATCCATCACAATATGCAAAATGTTTAATCACACTTGATTTTGCAAATATTGGTATACATATTAATTTTCCATCTTCTTCTTTTATATCTACAGCTATATATTCTTCTCTTCCTTTTGATTTATGATAATTATAAGCAAACTCACATAAAATAAATTTATTATCTTTCTTTACATTAAATAAAGATAATATGAAAGGTTTAACTATGGCTTCTACTACAAATCCACATGAAAGTGGATGACCTGGAAGACCTAATACTAATTTATCATTAACACTTGCTACTATTGTAGGTTTTCCTGGCTTTATCGCTATACCTTCTATTAATACTTTACTATTTTGGAATGATTCTATGGCTCTTATGGTTTCATCTTTTTTCCCTACAGAGCTACCTCCTGATATTAAGACCATATCACATTCATTAATCGCCTTATCCATTAGTTTTATTATTTCTTCTAAGTTATCTTTAACTGGAGGATATATTATTGGTTCACATGAAATTTTACTTAGCTGTCCATAAAGCATATAAGAATTAATATCTTTTATCTTTGCATCTCTTATTTCTTCATTTGGATCTAATATTTCATCGCCTGTAGAAATTATACCTACAACTACTTTTTTATATACTGGTATATTACTTATATTTGCTCCTGCTAATACGCCTATATCTCTTTCATTTATAAGATGTCCTATTTCATAAATTATTTCTTTTTCTTTTATGTCTTCACCTATTTCCACAATTTTATCATTTAGTGATACACCCTTTTCAATTAAAACAGTATCTTCTCCTAGCTTTTCAGCATACTCTATCATTACTACGCCTTCAGCATTAGCTGGTACCATTCCGCCAGTAGGAACATAGACTGCTTCTTCTAAGTCTAATATTTTGTCACATATTTCTCCCATATAACTTTCCCCGATTAAATTTAATGGTACTGGATTCGATTCACTTGCTAAAAAAACATCTTTTGCTAATACTGCATATCCATCTACTAAAGATTTTCTAAAATGCGGAACATTAATCTCTGATTTTATATCTTGGCTAATATATCTATTTACACTATTTAAAAGACTAACTTTTTCCTCACTTAATTTAAATGAAAAGTTTTCTTTCATTACATTAAGTGCCTCTTTAGTGCTGACTACATCAAATAACTTCATATTCATCCCCCTTAAAATTTAACCTTCAACCAATTCAATTAATTCTTGTAATTCTTCCTTTGATAATATAGCTTTATTTATTAAAAATCTACAAAACCCCAATCTATCAAATATATTTTCTTCTTTAGTTTTATTTTTTAAGTTATGCTCAATTTTATATTCACTTGGATTTTTCATCATTTTATTAGCTAATTTATAAATATCTTCTTCATAATGAAGAAACTGAGCAAATGCAATACTATCCATTCCATACTCATTACATATATTATCAATTACTTCAGCTTTTTTATCATCTATTCCCTTTTTAATAAGTTTTTTTATGGATGTACTTTCACAATTTATATTGCATCCATAGCAATTATTTTCAACTAAAAAATATGAAGTTAAATCATCTTTATTTAATCTATCATTTATTTTTTTATTAATATTATTTAAAATAATTTCGTCCTGTAGTTTCAAAGCTTCCTCTTTTTTTACTACAATAGCTTTAAGATTTTTATCTCCCATAATCTTCCCTAGACCATCTTTACCACAAGATTTTTTTTCTCCAAACATTATTTTTGCAAAGTCTAGCTTACAAGCTCCTGCTGTAGATATACCACATACCTCTATATCTTCTTCTCCTAGTATTTTTTTTATAGTTTCTTTACTATCTTTATAATTCATAAAAAAAATATCTTTAGCATCATGAATTTTAACAAAATCCTTATTAATATAAATAAATACAGGTGAGTGTGATTTTCCTTTAATCTTTACAAGATCATAATTATTACATTTTAAATAATGAGAAAAAAATCCACCTGCTTTTGATTTTATGTCATTTGAAAAAACTTCAATTCTATTTACACCAATAATATTATATCCACTTAATAAAGATGTAGAAAAACTTAAATCATCTTTTTCATTTGTTTCTTCATCATTGCTTATATAATTTACATTCATTTCTTTACTTTCTAAATCTACTATTAGCTGTCTTCTCAAATAATTCACCCCTACAAATATTTATCATAAATATAATATTCTACTTTTATAAAAAAAAACCTGTCTCTAAATGTAGAAATTTAAAGACAAGGCTCTTAATTATATATTATTCAAATACAAAGAATAAAGGTTCTCCATATTCTTTCACACCATACTCTTTTATTTGATTTTGTACATCTTCTGACTTATAGTACTCAACTAATTTATTTGTTATTTCTTCTTTGTCTTTATCTAAGTCACTTATTGTTACGATACTATAAACATTTTTTAAACTATCATCAGCATCTTTTACTACTTCTAAATCTAAATTATCTTTAGTTGCTAAGAAAGTACCTATATCAGTTAGGCAATATGCTTTCATTTCACTTGCCATTTGCAAAGTAGCAGCCATTCCTTTACCTACTTCATTGTAGTTTTTAAAGTCGTTTTTTGCTCCACTTTCTTCCCATAAACTTTTTTCTTTAGTATGAGTTCCTGATTCATCTCCTCTTGATGTAAATGCTAAATTATTGTCACTTATGTATTTAAATGCTTCTGGAGCACTTAATTTAGACATTTTTTCATTATTTGGATCATCCTTTGGACCAACTATTATGAAGTAATTATACATTATTTCAGTTCTCTCTACTCCATAACCCTCTTTTATAAAGTCCTCTTCTTTTTGCTTAGCATGTACAAATAATATATCTGCATCCTTTGACTTTCCAAGCTCTAAAGCTTCTCCAGTACCTTTCGCTACAACATTTACTTTCACACCATTTTCTTCTTCAAATCCTTTTAGTGTTTCCCCTAAAAATCCCGTATCATCTAAACTTGTTGTTGTTACTAATGTTATTTCTTTTACTGTAGATGCTTTATCTTTGTTTGTGTCATCAGTACCTGTAGAAGAGCATCCCACCATAGACATAGTAATCATCGCAGCTGTGATAATACTTATTATTCCTTTTTTCATTAAAAATCCCCCCTTAAACAAAAAATTTTATCTATAGAAAAATCATAAAAATTTATCTATCTAAACAATTTAATTACAACATACTATTAAAGAATTCTGCAGGATTATATATTCCAACCAACTCTAAATTTTCCATAAATATTATTTTTTCTCCGATTTTTTTTGCTTGTATAAAGTCATGAGTAACTAACACAACAGCTCGATTTTCTTCTTTCAATAACTTAATTTTTTCTTCTACAAGTTCTCTTGTTCCAAAATCTAGACTTGCCATAGGTTCATCTAATAAAATGTAATCTTTATTTAATAATAAAGTCCTTATAAATTGTGCCTTTGCTTGTTCTCCTCCAGACAACTTTCTTATGTCAGTTTTTAGTTTATTTTCTAATTTAAATTCTTTTATTAATTTATTTAATTGAGTTCTATCTAACAGATCTTTATTTTGACTATATTTATAAATATAGTTAAAGTTTTCTTCTAAAGTTCCTCTCAAAAAACAAACCTTCTGAGGATTATATGATATATAACTTTGGCATACTTCTGAGGAAAATCCCTTTGACTCTATGTCTATGTTTCCATCATCATAACCTGTAAGATTATATAATATTTTTAATAATGTACTTTTACCACTTCCGTTATGACCTAATATAGTATAAATACATCCTTTTTGAATTTCTAAATCATTTATTTTTAATGGTTTTTGATATTTTATTTTTTTTTCTATATTTTTTATTTTTATCATAAGTCCACTCCAAGCTATTCATCTCCTTGTAATCTTCTAATAAAATAAGTAGATACAAATGAAATAGATATTAATATTACTGCTATCATTAAAGATTCATTAAAATTTCCCATTGATGTAGACTGAGCTATAAATGTTGTCATCACTCTAGTTTTTCCTCTTACATTTCCTCCAACTAACATTACTGCTCCCACTTCTGATATTCCTCTACTAAAAGTTGCTATAATAACAGTTATGATACTATACTTTATTTCTCTGATAAATATAATAATCGTATCTTTTTTACTTGCCTGAAGTATCTTACATGTATCTAATATATCTTCACCAAATTTATTTAAGCAGTCTAGTGTTAAACTCATACAAATTGGAATCAATAAAAAAACTTGAGCTATTATCATAGCTTTTGATGTAAATAGTAATTGAAATGCTCCTAAAGGCCCCTTTCGTGATAACAATAAAAATACAATTAATCCCATAATAACTGGCGGAGTACTCATTAATGAATTTATTACTGTAATAACTTCCTTCTTAAAAGTAAAATTATTTAAATATATCAATATGCTTAAAAATACTCCTATAATAGTAGCTATACATGTTGCTGTTACTGTAACATATAAGGATCTAATTACAATTTCAATTACTTCCATCATCTCCATTATGATACCCTCTCTTGATTATAAATAGTAGTAATATAATTATAACACTATATTTTGGTGTTCCCAACAATTACATACATTTTTTACCATTTTTATTCATTTGTATACAATTCTTTATATTCCAATGGAGTTATTCCATAAATTTTTATAAAACTTTTATTTAAGTGACTCAAATCATAAAAACCATATTTACTTACTAATGTATTAATGTCAATTCCCATATATAGATCATTTTTTACCGCTTCAATTTTACAATGTAATATGTACCTATAAGGAGTTATGCCAATTTCTTTTTTAAACATTCGCAAAAAATAAAATTTAGATAAGTATACATACTGACAAATTTCATCAATTGTTAATTTCTTTTTTATATTGCTATTTATATACTCTATAGATTTGGTAATATATGGATTTATACATATTTTACGATTTAACATAATTTAAATTTATGCTCCTTTACTTAATAGAATGAAAGTTGCTAAATTCATTAATATTTTCTATATTGTAAAACAACTTTAATTTATATATATGACAGATGTTACTTACTCTTCTAAACTAATAATATTAAACTCATTGTATAGAAGGTCTACAACAAGCATTTGATTTTGCAAAATCTCTCCTTTTGATAATAAAACTTTAATAACCTGACTAACTTGTATAGAGGCTATATTAGCAGGAGTAAAAGAAGGATTTCCTAATTTTTTTTCTACTCCTACTGAATTATTTTTATATATTCTATTTAATGTATTATCACCAGGCATAATTGTACATACTTGTCCAAACCATCCAGCAATGGCACCATGTACTAAAGGAATATTTAACTTATTACAATATTCTTGTAATAATAATCTGCTTTCTATATTGTCTAATGCATCAACTACTACATGATGATTGCGTATTACATCAATGCCATTCTTCTCGTTAAAACCATCTTCGACTACGCTTACTTTCACATCAGAGTTTATACTATTGATCCTTTTTAAAGCCTCAAAAACTTTACTGTCTCCTAAATTATTTTCACAGGACAATATTTGCCTATTTAAGTTACTTTCATCAAATACATCCATATCTACAACTGTTAAATTTCCAATACCTATTCGAGCTAACATTTCAATTATGTATCCGCCAAGGCCACCACAACCAACAATACAAACTTTAAAATATTTTAACTTTTCATTTTCTTCAGGCGTCAGCGTGGAAATATTTCTTGAATATCTTTTTTTCATTTATTTTAGCCTCCTCCAACAGGTGGAAATAATGAAATAATATCTCCATCTTTTAATAGTCTATTACTTGTTCCATCTCTACCGTTTAAAAGCATAATAGCTACTTCTTCCTCATCTATATTCAGTAGATTAATAATATCTAAAATACTTGTGTTTTCAGTGATTTTAATCTTTTGCTTTTTTTCTCTGCCTTCTCTAAAAGTTGCAAATAACCTTACTTCAACCTCCATATATTCATCTCCTTCAACAGTAATAACCCCTAACGATATTAGGGGTTACTACCTTAAATTATAGTCCAAGTCTGTCAATTTATAATATTAAAAAACTAGCAAGTTGCTCCAGCTTCAATATTACCAATATATTCGTCTAGTCCTAACTTCTTAAGTGTATCTTCAGTAGGAACTCCATCTTCATTCCAACCTCTTACACTATAGTACTCAGGTAATAATACATCTAATTCATGTATTTCACCTTTTGTTGGACCAGCTGCTATAGGATCTTTTAATAATCTCTCTGGTAATGTATCTTGAGATTTATCTATTCCTGCTTTTATGTTAAATATTTTTTCTAATGTCCATATTCTATCTCCTGCTTCTAATAAAGTTTCTGGAGTATATATATCACCGCAAACAGCATTATACATTTCTGTATAATCATTTAATCCAAGTCCAAATGTTGTAAATATACATAATCCCATAGAGTCTATTACTGCAGTTAAATCATGGAAAACTTTGGCATAAGCTGGTTTTCCTTCTAATGATAGTCTATCTAATTTTTCTGGGTATCCTAATATTTCTGGATTTATCATATATCCTTTAATATGACATCCACCTCTATTGTTTACTGCATAAGTTATACCATGACCTTTAACTCCTCTTGGGTCATAAGCTGGTAATTCTTGTTTCTTAACTGTCATTGAATATTGAGTAGCATCATAGCCTTCACATAATCTATATGAACCTTCTGCTAACTTATCTCCAAAGCCTTCTCTAAGACCCATCTTCTTAGTCCAACCTACCATAGCATCTACGTCTCCCCATTTTAGAGATAGCCCGTCAGCTGCTAATTCTTCATCTTTTATATATCCTCTTTGATACAGTTCCATTGCAGCAGCTATTGTAGCACCTGCTGATATTGTATCTAATCCATATTCATTACAAAGCATATTTGCTTCATTTATAGCATCTAAATCATAAATATCACAATCTGAACCAAATGACCATAGAGTTTCATACTCTGGTCCTCCTACTTCTCTTCCATCTTTTAATCTTACCCATCTACCACAAGCTATTGGACATCTATGACAAGGATTTTTCTTAACTAAGCAGTTTTCTGTCATAGCTTCACCACTTATTAAATCAGCTTTGTCAGTATATGCTTCTTGGAAGTTTCTAACTGGATGTACACCATTTTCATTAATTATATTAACAAGAACAGCTGTACCATAAGTAGGTAAACCTCCCCCAGCAACTGGGTCATTTTTTAATATGTTTACTTTATCAGAATTAACTTTTTTAACTAATTCTGCATCAGCCACATCTACTTTTTTACTACCTTTAACAACAACTGCTTTTACATTTTTAGAACCCATAACAGCTCCAACTCCACCTCTACCTGCTGCTCTATCAACATCATTCATTATAGCAGCCATAGGTGATAATTTTTCTCCTGCTGGTCCTATACACATTACATTTGTTCCAGGATGAACTTCAGTTAAAGCATCTGTTACTTCAGAAGACACCATTCCCCAGTATTTTGAAGCATCTTTAATTTCTACTGTTTCATCATCTATATATAAGTAAACTGGTTTTTCTGATTTTCCTTCCATTATTATCATATCGTATCCAGTTGATTTAAATTTAACTCCCCACTTACCACCTGAATTTGATATAGCTATTGTTCCTGTTAAAGGTGCCTTTGTTACAACCATATATCTTCCTGAAGTTGGCATTGGCGCACCAGTCAACGGTCCTGTAGCTATAATTAATTTATTGTCTTCACTTAGCGGATCTACTTTAGGATCTACCTCATCAATAAAAGTTTTTACTCCTAATCCTCTAGCTCCAATATACTTTTGAGCTAGTTCTAAGTTTAATTCTTCTGTCTTTACTTCTTGACTAGAAAAATTAACTCTTAATACTTTTCCAACATATCCATTCATAGTATTATCCCCCTTAAACTTAATTAATAATTTTTTAAACCAGTTGTAATTTCCATATGTTCTTATAAAAGCATAAAATAAAAAACCACCATTAAAAAGTATTATAATACTTCTTAAATGATGGTTATTTCCACACAAATAAGTTCTATTTGGAAAATAGACAGTATTATAATTCTACTATCTCCTTTCCATTGGGAGGCATAAAAATTTCTAATTATACCCTACTGTTTTACTAACCATAGATAATCCTTAGGTTTGGTAAAATCGGAGAACTTTATATTTACTTTATACTTTAAATGTAGTATATATATTTTTAATTGTCAATATATTTTGAATTTTTATTCAATATTTTTTCTATGCATTATCTTTATCAGAAGGCTAACAGATTCAAACATTTAGTTATTTTGTTGCACATTCACTAGCTGATCCTTTTAATATATCAATACCATGATTTAAAGCTGGCATTATACACTCCATACTTTCTTTTACAGCTTTTGGGCTTCCTGGCATATTTATTATTAAAGTTTCTTTTCTTATAACTGATACACCTCTAGTAAGCATAGCTTTTTTTGTAAATTGCATACTATAACTTCTTATAGCTTCTGGTATACCTGGTACAAGTTTTTCTGCTATATCTAGGGTTGCTTCAGGAGTGTTGTCTCTCTTAGAAAAACCTGTTCCACCAGTGGTTAAGATTAAATCAACCACATTTTCATCACATAATCGTTTCATTTCACTTGAAATCATATCTTTATCATCAGGTAGAACTTTATAATAAACAACTTTATATCCAAACTCAGAAACTATTTCTTTTATTTTAGGACCACTTTCATCTATTCTTTCTCCTATTGAACCTTTATCACTTGCTGTTATTATGCCCACTCTATACATTCTATTTTTCTCCCTCTATTACTATTTCATCTCCTGGTCTTATTACTCCACCATGTAAAACTTTTGCAAATATTCCTTCTCTTGGCATAATACAATCTCCCATTTTCTTAAATATTTCACATCCATGGTGACATTTCTTACCTATTTGTGTAATTTCTAAAATTACATCATTACATATAAATTTTGTTCCTACAGGTATATTTTTAAGATCATATCCTTCTACAACTAAATTTTCTCCAAAAGCACCTGACTCTACTCCTGCCCCCAAATCATTAAAAGCAACAACTTTTTCATAAGATAATAAACTTACTTGTCTATGCCACTTTCCAGCATGGGCATCACCTTGTAGACCAAAATCTTCTATAAAAATACCTTCTTCTATACTTGTTTTTTGTACACCTTTTTGTTCACTTAAACATACATCAATAATTTTTCCCATAGCTAATCTCTCCTTTATCCCCCAATTTGTACCATATTTTTATTTTCAATACTATCTATATTACTATCATGATAAAAATTATGTCCTAATGGTTTATTCCTTATAGCATAATATATCATGTTTTTTAACTCTTCATCTGTAATATTATTTCTTATAGGCTCTTTTAAGTCTATGCCTTTATTATAATGCAAACATAGTTTTAAAAATCCATTGGCCGTAAGTCTTACTCTATTACAAGTTTCACAAAATTCATTACTAATAGCACTAATCAAACCTATACATCCTTTAAAGTTATCATTTTTATAATATACTGCTGGTCCATTTCCCCTTTTTTCTTCTACTTTTTTAAAGGCACCATACTCTTCTTCTAGTAAACCAAGTATTACCTCATTAGAAATACCAGTATAATTTTTACCATATCCTATAGGCATTAATTCAATGAATCTCACATCTATATTATTGTATTTAGAATAAGCTGCTATTTTAACAATTTCCTTAAAATTATGCTCTTTTATTGCTAAACAATTTATCTTAACCTTTACACCTAAGTGAATTAGCTTATATATAGCCTTAGATACATTTTGAAATTTATCACGTCTTGTTATTTTTAAAAATTTGTCTCTATCTAATGTGTCTAAACTTATATTAACTGCATCTATTCCTGCTTCATATAAGTCTTGTGCCATTTCATATAACAATACTCCATTGGTAGTTATAGTAACTTCTTCTATTCCATTAATTGATTTTATTTCTTTAATTAAATTAATTATATCTTTCCTTACTAAAGGTTCTCCTCCTGTAATTTTGATTTTTTTTATTCCTAAATTTGCAATACATTTACAAATTTTAATAATTTCATCATAAGATAAAATCTCTTCATGAGAAATATTTTCTATACCTTCTTCTGGCATGCAATAAACACATCTAAGATTACATCTGTCTGTAACTGAAATTCTCATATATTCTATTTTTCTATTTAGTTTATCTATCATGTAACATCCCCCATTTATAGATTAAAAATCTTTATTTATAAAATCCATTTATTGTTTGAATTTACTTATATAATCTAATATTTTTTCAGTTATCAAATTTGTATTATTTAAATCTATTAAATCATACTCTACATCTAAAACTTCTAAATCAGATAATATGCCTATTAAGTTTTTTTCATTACATATAGGAACACTAGAATTTTCCTTTCTCACAATTTCTAATTTAGGGTAATTAGATCCTTTAAACCCTTCTAAAAATATAATATCTGCTTCTGGAAATATATTAATAAAATACCTTTCATCAACTTTCGTTTCCTCTTTAACTATCATAAATTTATTATCTGAAAATATGGCTGTTCCATATGCTCCGGCTTGTTTATGCTTATATGTATCTGTGCCAGCTACATCTCCTTTAAAATCATGACCATCATGCTTTATAGTTGCAACCTTATATCCTTTTTCACAAAACTCAGGTATAAGCTTTGTAATCAATGTTGTTTTCCCAGAATTTTTACATCCACAAATAGCAATTAAAAATGGTTTATTAGTCATATTTACATCTCCTATATAAGTATAATATCTACTTCATCTCCTTTTAAAAGTTTCTTTGTTCCAGGCTTTATATCTATTAAGCAATTACATCCTAACATCGACGCCATCATCCCCGGTGAATGCCCTCCTTGTGAAATATATACTTTATTATTTTTATAAATTCCTCTTACAATTCTTCTTCCTTTACTTTCTTTTAAGAAATCATCTTCCATAACTGATTTTATACTAACTTGTTTTAAATCCAAATCCCCAGTTAACTTATAAATTAATTTTCTTCCCATTAATTCAAAAGTAGCTATAGCTGCAAAAGGATTTCCTGATAACGAAAGTATTGGCTTATTTTTATATATAGAATATATTGCAGGTGTTCCTGGCTTCATCTTAACTTTCCAAAATAATCTATTGGCATTTAGTTCTTTTATCACTTCATGCATTATATCTTTTTTCCCAACAGATACTCCTCCAGTAGTTATTACAATATCTACTTTGTCTATTATATTTTCAATCTCTTCATATACTTTATGAGTTTCATCACTTACAATTTTAGATGTAATTATTTCACATCCAAATTCTAAAAGTCTCATTGAAATTGTAATTCTATTACTGTCATAAATTTTACCTTTTTTTAAAGGTTCACCCCTATAAACCAATTCATCTCCTGTACTTATTATTCCTACTCTAGGTTTTCTTTTTACCAATACTTCTGTAATACCCATAGCTGCCAATATACCTATATGTACATAAGTTAATTTGTCTCCTTTAGATATTAATTTACTACCTTTTTTAATATCTTCTCCTTTAAAACAATAATTTTCATATGATTTAAGCTCCGAATAAATTTCCACCTCTTCCATACCATAATTAGTGATTTCTTGTCTAATCACACAATCTGCACCTTCTGGTATTTCAGCACCTGTCATTATTCTAATGGCTTGTCCTTTATTAACTACAGTATTTATATTTCCTCCTGCAAAAATCTCATCTACAACCTTTAATTTAATAGGGCTTCTATCGCTTGCTCCTTTTGTATCCTCTGCTCTCAATGCATAACCATCAAGAGGAGACCTATTAAAGGGTGGTTGATTTATAGGTGCATAAACATCCTCTCCTATTATTCTTCCCATTGATTCTTCTATTTTTATAATATCAGTTTTATTTATCTCATCAACTGAATCTTCTATAACTTGTAGTGCATATTCTAATTCAATATTCTTCATAAGTAGTCTCCTTTCATTAAATTAATAAACACCCTTAATTTCTATAAAATAATATTCTTTTTTAATATATACCTTCATATTTTCAAAATAAAAAAACTATGTTTGTCCTTGATTTTAAAAAGAAAACATAGTTAAATAAAGCCAAAGGAATATATTTTCCTTTAACTAAAATAAAATCTCTTTTCAAACAGTGGAAGGCTAACACGTTTCCATATTAACCCGAGGTAATATAATTTACCTGGCTAAATATCATGGATTTTCATCTTTAGATATATTCGCTTGAGAATATTAAATTTTATTTATTATAATATTTTATTAATTCATAGTATTCTTCTGGGGTATTAATATTTCTAAAAGCCTCATCTGACAAATTTGTATTTTCAAGTGGTAACTCAATGAAATTGCTATTTCGAATTAATTTTAAAGGCTTATATTCCTCTTTTATGATCAATTCCTCCATAAAAGGAATCAAGCTTTTTGAATATATAGCTCCCAGTGGATATAGTAATTTGTTTTTTGAAAAAAGTACTACATCTGTATTTTCTTTAACATTTGCTTTTAATTCATTTATTAAATCCTTATTTATATAAGGCATATCACAAGCTGTTATAAATAAGTAATCTTCTTTGCAGTTTTTAAGAGATGAATACATTCCTCCCATAGGACCAATATCATCATACATATCTACAATGACTGTTAATCCCATATCTTCAAATGCTTTTATTTCTTGGGAGGAAAATTTTTTATTAACTGATAAGTATACATTAGAAAAATCTTCTAAGCCACTTATGATTTTTTCTAAAAAGGTAACATCGTTTATCTTTAAAAATCCTTTTATATTTCCTCCCATACGACTATTTTTTCCACCCATAAGTATTAAGGCTCCTATGTCCACAGTCTCACCTCTATATTTCTATTAAAAATCTTTATACTCCTTTACCGAATCCACAATTTGGATAGTGACAAACATCACAATTTAAGCATAAACCACCTAGCCCTAGCTTACTTAAATCATCCTTAGTAATTTTTTCATCTGTCATAATACGTGGTAGAATCAAATCAAATATTGTTCTTTTTGCATACATAACACATCCTGGAAGTCCTATAATTGGTATTAGTTTGTCATTATTTTTATAATACGACACTAACATCATTGCTCCCGGTAGTACTGGAGCACCATAACTAACAATATCTGCGCCTGTATCTTTTATTGCCTTAGGAGTTTTATCGTCAGGATCAACACTCATTCCTCCTGTACATAAAACCATATCTGCACCTTTTTCAATAAATTCTAAAATTGCATTTGTTATATTTTTAGGATCATCATTTACAACAGTTTGTCCAAGTACTTCCACATCAAATTCTTTTACTTTTTCAATAACTACAGGTCCAAAAGTATCTTTTATTCTTCCGTAGAATACCTCACTGCCTGTTGTTACAATTCCGACCTTCTTATGTACAAAAGGTTTAATACTAAGTATAGGCCCATCACTACATAACTCTTTTGCTTTTTTCATTTTTTCTTCTTCTATTATTAATGGTATTATTCTTGTACCTGCTAATTTATCTCCTTTTTTCACAGGAAAATTTTGATGTCTTGTGGCTATCATCATTTCACCAAGAGCATTTACTTCTCTAAGTTTATCAACATTTATTTTAAATAAACCATCTATACTTGCAGAAAGCTCTATTTTTCCTTCTTTTACATCTGACTCTTCCATATGCTCATTTTTACATATATCCTTTAATATAATTACTGCCTCATTTTCATGAAGCATTCCCTCTTTCTTCTCCCAAACATATAAATGATCTTTACCTAAAGATAATAAAGTATCTATATCTTCTTCTCTTACTACATGACCTTTTTTAAAAGCCACTCCCTTTACTTTATCCTTAACTATTTGAGTTATATCATGGCATAAAACATGGCCTACTGCATCTTTAGTGTTTATTTCTTTCATTAATTTTCATTCCCCTCTATAAATTTATAACCCCTATGCTAATTTATGATTTTTCGTATAAAAAAAGACAGATTGTTACTTCATATCTTATATATACTGAACAGGATATATAGAATATTTATAATCTGTCTAAATTTTACTTTTCTAAAAATGTCTTTTAGGTTCTTATTAAAAATAATCTTCCTAAATAAATTGTAGTTATTACAATTTTCATTGTCAATTTAATAATTTAAGTTTATCAAGAATAAGTAAAATTATCTAAAACATTATATAAAAACTATTATTTATATTAACAGTAGAACTTAGATGCTCCTGCTAGTTGTCTTTTTGAAATAATTTTAGCCAAATTTTCTAAAACAGCAATAGTAGTTTCTTTAAAGCTAACAACAAAAACAAACTTAAAGTCTGTAAATTCATCATTAATGCTATAAATATCAGAACAACATCTTATATTATCTACTAAGTATATTTCTTGTAATTCTGCCTCAATTTCATCAGTCGTATCTTTTAAGAAGGCCTTTACATCTTCAAAGAATAACTCAAAGAATGATTCATCTATTTCACCAGCTGATTCTTCAATAAGTTGTTTTGCCAACTCTTTTGAAAATATACTCTCAGCAAGCTTACAGTCAAATACCATTATGTCTTTTTGATTTATAGTATTTGATATATCCTGTACAAAATCTATATCTTGTCTAATTCCTAGTATATCTTTAACTTCCTTACTATTAACATTAAACTGACCTTTTTTATTCTTTAATTTCAGTTGTATCATAATCTTAGCCTCCTTTTCTAATAATTAAAACTTGATTACATACTATTATTATCTAGATGTTCCAATTTTTAATCTTAGTTATATTGTCATATTTTATGTCTTTATTATAATAATATCATTATCCCTTCTTAATTTAATTGCAGGTTATTTTAAGAGTTCCTATTTATAAATATATCATATTTTAACTCTTTTACCTTATCTATTTTATAATAACTATTTAACATGTAAATTTCCATGTCAGTTAATAATATTATATTTATGAAAAAATAATTATATCATATAAATAAGTATAAATCAAAAGAACGTGAATAACTATCTTATTTGGGTAAAAATTTATCACTCTCACTCCACTGTCTTTAAGTAGTATGTTTTTAAATCCTTTTTATATGGTAATTTACTAAAAAATCCTATGATTATATATAAATAACCATAGGATTTTTTAATTACTCTTCTTCAATTGCTTCTTTTAATCTATCCATTTTATTTTTGAAGCTTATAATTTCTTTATCTGATAATTTTAGATACTCAGTTATCTTATTAATATAAATAGGATTTTTTGTATCTATTAAGCTTACCGAGTTTTCCATTGCTAAAGTTCTTAGTTCATAAGTTTTCTTTACATTTACCTTTGCCCTATCTAAAACTTGAGTATATTCATCTTTAGATAAAGTTGGAACTTTCATATTATCGTATATTTTTACCACATCTTCACACATTTCTTTTGCATAAAACACATCATTTTTTATTTTTGTTAAACTTTCCAAACTTTTTTGCAAATTATTAGTGTAAGGAATACATTCTCTCATAGGTATTAAAGCAACTTTTTCAATGGAATAAATATTTTTTTTAAATTCATCTATTTTTTGTAAATCTGACTTTTTTATATTTTGTTCATTATGCACATATTGTGTGCTATATTGATCTAAATAAGTTTCTAATACTAAATCATCTTCAAAATCTAAAGTATCTTCTAAAACTCTAACACCGCTTAAATATATATTTGTGATTACCACAGTTGTCGATAAAATAACATAAATACTTCCATAAATACAGGCTCTTTTAAAACTTTTATAATTTTTAAATAGCACTGTAAGTGGTATAAGATATAAAAGTATGAATACTAATATCCATCTCATTAATTAACACTCCTTTTTGAATTAAGTAAAATTGCTAATATCCTCCACTTATTTATTGACATTATGTTTTATAGTATTTACATTTTTTTAATTTCTTACTCCATTATTTTTATTGGTTTAAAGTCTATATAATCACTTGAAGCTAATATATACTCCACATGATTTCTTTTTCCTTTTAGACCCATTTCAAAAGACTCTGTTCCGTGAAGATGACCATATGCAACTTTTTTAACTTTGTATTTTTCAAAAATCTTTGTGAATTCTGATTCTTCAAGCTTGTCATTAGTAGGTGGATAATGAGTTATTACTACTAATTCATTACAACCGTCTTTCATAGCTGCATCTAAAGACATTTTTAGTCTTAGTTGCTCTCTTTTATATATTTTTTCATCATCTTCATCAAATTTTACTTCATTAGGGCAAAGCCAACCTCTAGTTCCACAAATTCCAATCTTCCCATATTTGTAATAACTATTTTGTAAAAAAGTAATTTCTTCATAAGCCACCTTCAACTTGCTTAGCGATGACCACCAAAAATCGTGATTTCCTTTTATAAAGACTTTCTTTCCTGGTAAATTATCAATTATATCTAAATCTGCTTTTGCTTCTTTCATATTCATACCCCAAGAAGTATCCCCTAATACTAATACTGTGTCATCTTCTTTTATAATTTCTTTCCAATTGTTTATTATTTTATTTTGGTGATTGTCCCAATTATCTCCAAATATATTCATAGGTTTATTTACCGATGTGGAGAAATGTAGGTCACCTATTGCATATAAACTCATACTTTCATCCTTCCTTATTTTAAAAAGCTGCCTTAAATTAATTAAGACAGCCCCCACTAATCATTTCTTTTTTTATTTTTATAATACTGTAGTATTTCTTCTATTTCTTCTTTTAATGCTACAATTTCTTTAATATCTTTTTGACTATCTATTCTATCAAGTCTTCTTTGATAATTTATAGCTCTACTAATTTCACCTAAATCATATAGTTCTTGTATCTTGACTAAAACTTCTCTAATTGTAAGTGATTTTGCTTGATACATAACTTGAGCTTTCATTATTTCCTCTCGAATTTCACTCATTTCTTGGTCTAATAAAAATGCAGCATCTGCAGCTCTTCTAAGTCTATTTGCTACATCTTCTGGTATGTAATGTTCATATTTATATTTTAAAGAATGCTCTATAGTGGCCCAGAAATTCATAGCTAATGTTCTTATTTGAATTTCACATAAGATTTCTTTATACCCTGCTATAGAGTTAATTGGATAATTAATTATAACGTGATAACTTCTATATCCACTATCTTTAAAATTTGTAATGTAGTCTTTTTCGTATACTATACTCATATCAGTTCTTGATTTTATTAAATCTACTAAAGTATATATATCTTCTACAAACTGACACATAATCCTTATTCCAGCTATATCTTCAATTTCTCTTTCAATATCTTCAGCTTCTAATCTATTAGCTTTGGATATTATAGATGATATTTTTTTTGTTCTTCCTGTAACAAATTCTATAGGAGAATATTCACCCTTTGTAAGAAATTCTTTTCTTATATTTTTAAATTTTACTTTTAGTTCTTCCACCGCGTGTTGGTAAGGAGCTAATACTTCATCCCACTTTTCATACTTCATATTATTCACCCTTTATACTAGTTTCAAATCATATATATTTTAACATAATTTATACTTTTTTAGAATAATAAAGCATTTCTCCCAGTTCTATACTATAATCTACCTGATTTAAATCACATAAATAACTAATTATAGATACTATGCTACTTCTAAAAAAGTGATATTCTGTATAATTGCAACTTAAATTATTATTGATTATTATATTTTTTAATATGTTATCTATAGTTGTAGGTGATTTTAACAAGTCTTTCACCTGATTTACATACTTATTAGTTGCATTTCTATGGTGATCTATAATACTTTGGCTATCTAGTTTTGAGTAAACTTCTTTCCCATGGCCTAAAATCATATATTCAAAATCCGTATTTTCTACTTTATCAATAGAATTTAGATATTCTTTTATATCGTACAATAAAAGTAATTCAAACTTGTTTAATATATGACTTCCTACAAATAAATCCCCTACAAATAAAACCTTATCTTGTGTTAAAATTCCAATACTTCCTTCGCTATGTCCCCTTAGTTTAATTATCTCAATTTTTTTATTATTTAATACTATATTGCCTTCCTCAATCACAGCATCCACTTTAGTTAAATTGTTTTTTTCTTCAGATATTTTGAATCTCCAAAATTTATTAGTTTTTCCACCTATAGTATAATCCGCAAATTTATTTGGATTATCTATAAATATTTTAGCTTCTGAAGATGATAATATTTGAATATTATTATCAAGTTCTTTTAATTTGCTACATCCACCATAATGATCACCATGCTCGTGAGTATTAATAATATATTTCATATACATATTATTTGCCTTCAGCAGGTCCATTATCTTTCTTGGCCTTATTCCTCCAAGACCTGGGTCTATTATCAACGCATTATTATCGTCTAGTCTAATTACACCTGTATTTGTCCCACCTTTAATGTAATAAGTGTTTCCATTTATATTTGTTAGTTTCACTTATCCCACCTACCAATTCTTCTATTTAATCAACATTCTTTTTAGTCTACTTATTGTTCTTTTTGCTATATTTTTTCCCTTAGAAATCCTTACTTTAATATTATAAGACATATTTTGATCTAATAGTGAATCAATAAAATATTCTACAATTCCTCTATCTCTAAATTCTATATCTATGACTCCTTTTGAAAAAAGCCTAGAGTCCAACACCATTATATTATCTGCAAAGTTTAGCCTTTCACTTTTAGATAAATATCTGTTTTCTGGTATAAATTCTTCGCAATATTTTATTTTATAATTTACTACTTCATCACTTATATCAAATCCATATTTACCTTTCATAATACTTTTATACTGTTTATTTTTTTCTGTTATATCTTTTAGATTTTTGTTATAATCTTCTTTTTTCCAATGACCAAATAACCTACAATTTAATGGTCTTACTTCATAAATTTCACATCTATTGTTTTCATCTTTAAAAGGACAACTTTTCTTTTCCATAAACTCCATAAAATAATAATCCATTATTCTATCAAGAGATTTTTTTCTTAGTTCATCCTTATCTTGTAAATAGTTAAATATGTTTAAAAATTCTATTAAATTAATTCCAACAGATTCCATGCAGCAATTTCCACAACCTGTACACTCACCCTTTGGTAAAGTATCATATATATTATTAAGCTTTTCAAATAGTTGATTTTTTTTAGCATAATCTATGCTTTTTAAAATATCTGTATTATTTATACTAGCCATTGTACATTCTCCTTGTTATAATTATTAAGTTAATACAAAAACTTATTATATCACATTTATTACTATAAATTGTAGGAGGTATCTTACTAAATGAACAGATATACAAAGATTATCAACATGATGGAAAGTTATTTCACTAAGGATTTTGACAAAGCTAAAAAAGGAATTACTAAAACTAGAGAAGTAAAAGAAGAGACTGTTAAAAAAGCCTTTTTAAAAGGAAATACTGAAGTTTTAGTTATATTTGAAGATTCTGGACGTGAAATACTTATTGACGATTTTTCTTCAGATGAAGATATAAAAAAATATTTAGGAGCTTCATTTATAAATCCTAAAAGATAATAAGAAATTCCGAAAGTTATAAGACTTTCGGAATTTTTATTTTTAATTTAAACAACAAAACCATCTGAAGTAGTAAGATGAATAAATAGATTTTTTTATTTTTTATGTATAAATTTTCATTTCAAAGACAATAATACTAATGTAATTTAAATATTTAACTCAATCTCCCCCAATATAAGCTTTCATTCCCCCAGTGGAAGCTACGTTTTTTGCTAAATAGAGAAGAATAAATTTATTCTTCTCTATTTTTTTATAAAAAAATTATGTTATTTTTTTAGCAATTATCAATTATATAAATTAAATTTTTATTGATAGATTATTATAATATGGATTATATTGTATATTAAGCATATGAATACAAATACTTATTTACGAGGTGAAATAATGATTGAAATAGGAAAATTAAAATTAGATAGTGATTTTGATTACAGAATCATAAGAGAAGAAGACAATGATGTAGATTTATATATAGATATAAATTATAGATGCGTAGATATAAATGTTGGAGAGTCAGAAATATTTAATTCTAGAATTCAATTTCCATATGTTAGATCTATTCTTCTAAGAATTAATAAAGAAGATTATTTAATGACTGTACATCTTATGAGAGATATAGATTTATTTTCTGCTTTTGCAAACTTTGAAGTAGATTTTTCTAATAGTGTTTTTAAAATTAAAAATCTCCAAGAAAAAGTAATTATAAGTAAAAATTAATATCAAAAAAATTAAGGGGGCCTTAACAGGCCCCAATTTTTATTTATTTGTTTATTTATAATTTAATTGTAATACTAAAGCTTTCTTGTGTCAAGGAATTTTCTGAATATTTTAAATTTTTTGTTTTATATACATTATTTTTTATATATATTGATAATTTTTTAACATTTAAATTAATATTTATTTATTCTTTGTTATTACATCTAGAATAATAGACAATAATAAAGTTATCGTCTATATAATAGATTATTGTCACTCTTAGCAAGATTTTGATATAATTATTGTTATATAAAATAAAATTACATATTTGTTTTCATGTAATTTTTATAAAAATACAATAAATTAATTACTATTAGTAATTTATGAGAGGAGTTTTACATATGAGTTTATTTGTTTTCGGACATAAAAGCCCTGATACTGATTCAATATGCTCAGCAATATCATTAGCATATTTAAAAAACCAATTAGGCGTTGAAGCTAAAGCTTATGCTTTAGAAGAGCCAAGAAAAGAAGCTAAGTTTGTTTTAGACTACTTTAAAGTAGATGCACCAGAAATTTTACCAGCTGGAGCAATAAAAGGACAAGATGTTGCTTTAGTAGACCACAACGAAATTGCACAAACTGCTGATGAAATAGCAGAAGCTAATTTAGTAGAAGTAATAGACCACCACAAAATAGGATGCCTTTCTACTGATCTTCCAATATCAGTAAGAATAATGCCTGTTGGATGTACTTGTACAATAATATACAGCTTATATAAAGAAAATAATGTGGAAATACCTTATGAAATAGCTGGATTATTATTATCTGCAATATTATCAGATACTTTAATATTCAAATCTCCAACTACTACTGAAAAAGATAAGGAAGTTGCTTTAGCATTAGCTAAAATAGTTAACGTTGACTACGAAAAATATGGAATGGAAATGTTTAAAGCTGGTACTTCTTTAGATGGATTCTCTATAGAAGAAATAGTAAACATGGACTTCAAAGAATTTGATATGAGTGGTAAAAGAGTTGGAATAGGACAAGTTATGACTTTAGATATAGATGCTGTTCTATCTAAAAAAGAGGAATTCTTAGCTTATATAAATGCAGCTGAATTTGACATGCTAGTACTTGCTGTAACTGATATAATAAACGAAGGTTCCTACTTAATCTACAAAGGTGAAGATAAAGTAATATCTGAAGCTTTCAGTGTAAATGCAACTCAAGGTGTATTCGCTGAAGGTGTTGTTTCAAGAAAGAAACAATTAGTACCTAAGTTAACTGATGCAGTTAAAAACATATAATTCAATTATATAAAAATACAATTTATCAAAAGAAAAAAATGACACAGATTAATCTGTGTCATTTTTTATTTTCAAATCATTATTTTATAATCATATTATTATAAAATAATGATTTGTTTATTATTACAACGTTTTATTTCTTCTGGTGTTTGTGTTTATGTTTTTAGGATTTACTTTAAATATTGTAAATCATGTAACACAAGTTGTAAATAGTATTTATTTCTATTTATTACATTTATTACATTTTTTCTACTTCTGGATAGTCTACTTCAAACTTTTCAACTGTCATAGTTTTTATTTTTTGGTCAACTTTAGGTCTGTCCCCTCTATCAACTGGAGTATCAGCTATTTCATCCACTACATCCATACCTTCTATCACTCTACCAAATCCAGCATATTGACCATCTAAGTGTGGAGAGTTTTTATGCATTATGAAGAATTGAGAACCCGCACTATTTGGCATCATAGTTCTTGCCATAGAAATTACCCCTCTGTCATGTTTTAGATTGTTTGTAAATCCATTACTATTAAATTCACCTTTTATTGAGTATCCTGGTCCACCCATTCCTGTTCCTTGTGGGCATCCACCTTGAATCATAAACCCTCTTATTACTCTGTGGAATATAATTCCATCATAATAATGATTATCTATTAAGCTTATAAAATTATTAACTGTATTTGGAGCTATATGAGGATATAGTTCAACTTTTATAGTTTTTCCATTTTCCATTTCTATAGTTACTATAGGATTTTTATTTTCCATATTTTTACCTTCTTTCTTTAGTTGTTATGTATTTTCATATATTATTATATACTAAGTTGTAAAAAAATAACTACTCTATTATTATTTTACCATATTTAAAAACAGTTTATTGATGTTTCTGTGGATATCTTGGTATTTTTATCCACAATATCCACATTTATTAAATTTTAAATTCATCCACTATATCACATTTTTTTATTTATATGTATAAATGAAAGAATGTATTTCATCATCACTTTATCCACATAGTTATCCACTTATCTACAGCTTATTAACATTTTATTCAGTCTTTATCCACATTCATATTGACAATTTACAGAATTTTTCATCATTATTCTTTTATATTTGATAAAATCCGACAAACGTCTTGTATATATTAAAGTGATCTTCTACACTTCCAAGTTCTCTTATTGAATGCATAGATAAAATAGGACTACCAATATCCACAGAGTTAATGTCTAAATGTGTTGATGAAATTGGCCCAATTGTAGATCCACCTTTCTCATCAGATCGGTTTACAAATTGTTGATATTTTACCCCACATTTTTCACATATATTTTTATATACTCCTGCTGAAAAAGCATCACTTGTGTAGGCTTGATTTGCACTAATTTTTATCACAGGTCCGCCACCCATAATAGGTTTATTTGTTGGGTCATGTTTTTCAACAATACTAGGATGAAGAGCATGAGCTAAATCTGCTGATATCATAAAAGATGAATAAATAGCTGTAAAGAAATCTTCTCTATCTTTTCCTAAACTTATACAAATTCGTTCCAATAGGTTTAGTAACATATTCGAATCGGCTCCTTGTTTTGTGGAACTTCCTACTTCTTCATTGTCAAATATGGAAACTATATTTATGCCATGTTTTCCTTTTGAGTCTATTAACCCATATAAACTAGCATGAGCCATCGATAAATTATCAAGCCTAGAAGAAGATATAAATTCTTCATTTGATCCAATTATACTGCCTTTTTCATATTCATATAAATACAGATCAAAATCAAGAATATCTTTTTTATCTATATTTAGTTCCTTACTTATTTCTTTTAATAAGAACTTATCTTTTTCTAAAGTGTCATTAATTAGTCCTACTAAAGGTAGTGTATCTTTTTGCTTATTAATCTTATATCCATCATTTATACTTCTGTTCATATGAATAGCTATGTTTGGTATTATGCAAACTGGTCGATTTATATTTATGATCTCTTCTCTCGGATATAGTACATTTTCAGATTTTAATACTACCCTACCTGCAATAGACAGGGGCCTATCAAACCAAGTACTTAGTATGGCACCACCGTAACCTTCAGTATTTAATTTTAAATACGTATTTTCCACGGTCATTTCCGCATTAGGTTTAATTCTAAAGGTAGGTGAGTCACTGTGAGAACCTATTATCCTAAATCCATCTTGCATATTGTCAGTATTTATTACAAAGGCTGTTAATGAAGATGAATTTTTTGTTATAAAATACTTTCCACCAACTTTAAGTTGCCATTTTTCATTCATTTTTAGTTCATCAAATCCATTTTTTAATAATAAATCTTTGCTAGTCTCAACTGCATTAAATGCAGTTGGACTATCATAAATATAATCTATTAAATTCTCAGCAAATTGTTTTTTCATAGCTCCTCCTATTAAACTAAGTCTAAAGTTGTATATTCTTTATTTATAGTTTTTATACCTTGGTTATCAAAAGCTATAGTCACATCTGGACCTTTTAAGGCAACTACTGTTCCCAGTCCAAACTTAGGATGATGTACTTTAGCTCCAAGTTTTAAGTCGTCTATATTACTTTCATTTGATGTATTTTTTATTGTAGCATTTGCTTTTTTAGCTACTTGCACCTTATTCATATTGTTCATCTTGTATTTTTGAGTATACTTATCAAGAATATTGTAATTAGCTTTTGAGAAAGATAATTCCTTTTGATCTTTGTTTAATCTTTCTATACAGTCACCTGGTAACTCTTCTATAAATCTAGATGCAATTGAAGGATTAGTTCTCCCATATAAAGTTCTCTTTCTTGTTAAAGTTAAGAATAACTCTTCCTTTGCTCTAGTTATTCCAACATAACAAAGCCTTCTTTCTTCTTCAATATCACTATCTCTCATAGATTGAATAGCTCTAGCAATAGGGAAGATTTTTTCCTCCATTCCTGCTAAAAATACAACAGGAAACTCAAGACCCTTTGATGAATGTATAGTCATTAGAGAAACTCTATCTTCAGATTCTTCCTCACTGTCTGGTTCAGCACTAAGTGCTACACCTGTCAGGAATGCTTCTAGGCTCTTATCATCACTAGAACTTTCAAACTCTAAAGCTACTGATATAAGTTCTTCTAAGTTTTCTAGTCTATCTTCACCTTCATTATTTTTTTCTTTTAATAATTCGTCCTTGTATCCTGTTACGTCCAATACTTTTTCAATTACTTGACTTACACTATATACATCTGTAAAGCTTCTTAATGTAGACATTAAATCTACAAATTCGCTTATACTAGCTCTAGCTTTTCTTGATATATCTGAGTTATCTTCTATATCAATTAATACAGAGTAAATACTTTCTTCCTTTAAACTGGCTCTGTCTTCTATTTTTTCTATAGTTCTAAGGCCTATTCCCCTTCTAGGAACGTTTATTATTCTTTTTAAAGATATATCATCTTGAGGGTTTTGTATTACTCTAAGATACGCTATAATATCCTTTATTTCTTTTCTTTCATAGAATTTAATACCACCATAAATATTATATGGTATTCCTGACCTATTTAATGCATCTTCAACAGAACGAGCTTGTGCATTGGCTCTGTATAAAACTGCAAAATCTTTGTAATCTCTATCTTCATATCTTTTCATATATGAAATAGTATTTACTATAAAGTCACCTTCATCAATTTCACTTTCTGCCAATTGAATTTTTATTAACTGCCCTTCTTTTTTATCACTCCAAAGTCTTTTTCTTTTTCTTTCTGTATTATTTGCAATAACATGGTTGGCTGCATCTAGTATTACCTGTGTTGATCTATAGTTTTGCTCTAATTTTACTATTTTAACATTATCATAATCTCTTTCAAATTCTAGGATATTTCTTATGTCAGCACCTCTCCAACCATAAATACTTTGGTCATCATCTCCAACAACACAAATATTTTGATGTTGTTTTGCTAATAATTTTATTAATTCATATTGTGCTTTACTTGTGTCTTGGTACTCATCTACCATTATGTATCTAAATTTATTTCTATAAAAATCTAATACATCTGGACATTCTTTAAACAGTTCAACTGTTTTCATTATTAAGTCATCAAAATCTAAGGCACTATTTCTTTTTAAACGATCTTGATACAGTGCATAGATTTCTCCTACCTTTATTTTAGATATGTCACCTTCGTTTAATTTTAAGAATTTTTTAGGAGAATATAATTTATCCTTTGCATTAGATATGCAACTTAATACATATTTAGGATCAAATGCCTTATCACTAATATCTAATTCTCTCATGCAGTCCTTAATTAAACTAACTTGGTCTGGACTATCATAAATTACGAAACTTCTATTATAACCTATTTTATTTATACTTTTTCTAAGAATACGAACACAACAAGAGTGGAATGTTGTAATCCACATTTCTTTAGTATCTATTCCTTCTAAAGTTTCTTCTACCCTTTCTCGCATCTCATTAGCTGCTTTATTTGTAAATGTTATCGCTAAAATATTTTCAGTTTTAACATCTTTATCTTCCATAAGATAACCGATTCTAGTAGTTAAAACTCTAGTCTTTCCTGATCCAGCTCCAGCAAGTATTAAAACAGGTCCTTCTGTATTTTCTACCGCTTCTCTCTGAGCTGGATTTAATTTTTCTATTATATCTGAAATCATATATATCCTCCTATAATGCTCATTATAAATATATTTTAATCTAATTCTATTTTTTCTTCAAACTCCATAATACTATAATAATTCCCATGAATAAAATATAAAATACTTAACACGTTAATTATCATTAAAAAAATGCCTTAGGATTTTGGAGAATCCTAAGGCCTAGGTTAAGGGTTATTCTATTTTCAAACTATTTTGAAATAAAATAGGTTGAGGGCTTATTCAAGTTCATAAGAACTAAAAAGTGCCTAACTTCAAGTTAGGCACAATATCTTTAAATAAAAATCCTTATTTAGATATTTCTCCTACCCCGAAGAAATCACTTTATATTATAGGCAGGTCTCCTGGCTTTGCTTCATTCTACTCCTTTCCCTTCCCATGTTTCCACAGTGGTTAAAAGTTTCGTCCACATTACAGTAGCGGGGGCTGCAAAGGTATCTCACCTTTTTCCCTATTAATCTTAGTTTAAGAACCTAAAATATTTTAATTAATTTAATTTTCAACTAAGATAAGTATAACACATAAACAAGAATTTTTGTTATTTTTTACCAATTATTTTACTGTGTATTTCGCTAAAATATCTTAATTTTTTATTATTTTTTTCAAATACATAGCAACTATATCAGAAAATCTTTCTATATCCTTAGTATAAATAAAGTCTTTTCCATAAATCATTTTTTCTGCTTCCAAATCTTTTTCTTTTCCAGTAAAAACTCCTAATACAAGTATTCCCTGTTTTCTCGCCTTTCGAACTTCTAAAGCTGTATCTTTTACCGCTACCATTCCTTTGTAAGATGCTTCTCCTCTTAAACTTCTGGATCTATCTTTTCCTATTTTCACATCATTTGGTTTTCCATCACTAAGTATTATAAGTATTTTATTTTCTTCTTCTCTTTCTAATAAAGCATCACTAACCGCTTTTATTGCTAATCCATCTCTATTATTTCCTGCTGCAAAATATTCAAATATATTTTCACAAGAATTAATATTGTCGTTGTAATTTCTATATCTTTTCAATACAGTATAATCTAAAAAGCTTAAGTATCCCATAACTCTGTTTGGAATCCCAACAGAGGTAAGGGCCGTAGCTATTATATATGCTTGTATTGCCACATTAAATTGGTTTCTACTTTGTGAACCGCTGGCATCTAGTAATATATCTATGACATATTTACCTTTTTCATTTCTTATATCTTTATAAAAAACTTTTGTGTTGTTACTTCTTCCTATTCTCCACGCTCTGTTGGCACAAATAGTTCCCCCATCAGAGTAAATTCTATCAACTGCACTTTCTTCTATTAAAATTCTTGATATACTTTCCCTTAATTTATTAATACTTCTTTTATGTAGTTTAATATTATCTCTGTACTTGTATAAATTGTTTTCTTTTTGTCTCGTAACGTATTTTAACTGAAATGCATTGTTGCATTCACTACGTAATACTCCATCTGTGAAATGAACTCTACATCCTTCATGAACATCTCTGCAATATTTAGTTTCAATTTTTCTTATTTCACTTTCATTTAAAAATGCTTTACCATAATAATATTCTACTTTAGCATAGATTTTCTGAGCCATAACTTCATCCACATATATTACCCTATTTTGTGATTTTTCCAAATCTCCACTACCCATTTCACCTAAATTTTCTACTAGCATGGAGCTACTTATATTATTAATTTCACTTTCTATAGTTTCTATTTCATCATCCATATATAGCTCTTCGTACATAAAATCTGAAAAAGTATCAAAATCCACATTTACATTTTTTATATCTTGCTCATTTCCTTGTGAATTTTCTCTTTGAGAATTTATTATAAACTCAAAATAAGTTAAATAAATCTCATCTAATCTTTTTAAGATATTCATTAAATCATTGTTACAATCAATAGCTTTTATATCTTTCATTATTCTTGTTGTCAAACCATCTACTGCAGGATGTCTATTCATAGCGTGAAGAATAAATGTATATCTTAAAGTCTGTAATATATCTTCTTTGTGAATTTTACTATAATTCACAAGAACATCTTTGTATGCTTTGTTTCTTATTTCCTCAACACCTGGTCTTTCATTTATTACTTTATCCTCTATTACAGAATTAAGAACAAGCTCAATCAAAGTATATAAAATATCTTTATCGTAGGATTTCTTTATTCTACTCATTATATATTTTTTGATTATATCCCAATCTAAGTACTTTCTTCTTGCTCCAGCAATTATGCCAAAATACAAAGAAACATCCTTAGATGAATAATCTTTTTCACTGGAATCTATATCTTCGTCATACATACCAGAAACAGTCCAAGCTAGGTTATTTACTCTATTTTCAAACTCATAATTATTATATATCCAATTAGTATTTCCACTCATTTTATCACCTACTTCAGGTTATTTTAAATTAGGAAATATATCTTTACTTTCCCATTTTTCTGGTATTCTTGTCCTGATAATATCATCCACAATTTCTTTTTCATAAATATCAAAAGTTTTTCCTGTAAGGCCCATATTTATAGCAAGAGTTGGCTTAAGTCCTCTTTTAATAGTTTTTAGAGCACCTATTAATCCTCTCAAATCAATTGCCTTTGTAGATATTTCTCCATTTTGGGATTTTAATTGTAAATCTAAAAAAATTCCTGCAAATTGATTTAATTTTTCCTCATCAGTACAAGGAAATTCTCTTTTCAAAATCATCATTAATTTATCTTCGTTTACTGCTGGAATGTCTATTACTAAAAATCTAGAAACTAAAGCTTCGTTTAATTCCTTTGTACCTGCATATTCATAGTTCATAGTACCTATAAATCTAGTTGCTGGATGAAGGTTTATTCTTTCATATCCTGGCACATCTATTACTCTTCTGTAATCTAGGGCAGAGTGAACAACAACTATGGCATCATTTTTAGCCATATTTATTTCATCAAAAACACCAAATCCACCATGAAGGGCACATTCATATACAGATCCTCTTCTAAGCCTTACTTCATTATCAATAAAAGTATCTGTTCCAATTAATGATGAGCTGTCTGTATTTATATGGAAGGAAGTATTCCATTGAGGTCTTCCAAATATCTCTGATAAATTATCTGAAAGTAAGTTTTTCCCCGTAGCCTTCGGTCCAGATAATAATATATTTTCTTCTTCTAAAATAGCAGAGATACACATCGATAGAATATCTTCACCAATATAAAAAGCTGGCGATTTTGTCACCCTGTGATCCACTTCTTTGTCTACTTTAAATTCTTTTCTAAAATGTTGTACATCCTCTATAAGAGACTCACTTACCCCTTGAATTCTTAAGTTTTCTATTATATCCATAATAATCTCCTTTTGTAAGTAATACTTCTTATTATTATATCCTTTTAATTTATTTTCAAATAAAACCCTTTAATTTTACACTTAATAAAAGTATAATCTATTTGTTTAAAATTCAGCAATATTTTTGATATTTTATGTAAAATCAAAGGTGAGAAAATTTAATTTCTCACCTTTAATTAATTTATAGATATTTTTTTAAAACCTCTAGACCTTTATTTATCTCATCATAAGTAATAACTAATGGTGGCAACATTCTTATAACATGCTCATTGGTTTTTAAAAATAACACTCCTTCTTCAACACATTTATCTATTATATCTGGTGCGTTAACATTTAGCTCCACACCTATCATAAGCCCTTTTCCTCTTACTTCCACAACTTTATCGCTATTCAACTTTTTAATATAGTCCATTATATATTTTCCCTTAGCTTCAACTTCTTCGTAAAAACCTGGTGCTTCTATTTCATCAAGAACTGCTGATATAGCAGTCATGGCTAATATATTTCCCCCAAAAGTTGAACCATGATCTCCTGGATTTAGTACTTTACTTGTTTTTTCATTAGTTAAAACTCCACTTACAGGAATTCCTGCACCAATTCCCTTGGCAATGGCTACTATATCTGGTTGTAAGTTGTAATGGTTATAAGCAAATAATTTTCCACTTCTTCCTATTCCACATTGAACTTCATCAAAAATAACTAAAATATCTTTTTTATGGCAAATTTTAATTACTTCTTTCAAATAATCTTCTTTAAGTACATGTACTCCACCTTCACCTTGAATAGGCTCCATTAAAACTGCACATATACTTTCGTCTTCTACTGCTTTCTTAAAATCTTCTATATTATTTTTTTCAGTATATTTAAATCCTTCCGGTAGAGGATAAAAATATTTATGATATTTATCTACTCCCGTTGCCATTAAAGCCATCATAGTTCTTCCATGAAAAGAATCTTTCAAACTTAATATGGTACCTCTGCTTTCTCCGTATTTTTGTGAGCTATATTTTCTAGCAATTTTCATAGATAATTCAGTGGCTTCTGATCCTGAGTTTATAAAAAATACCTTGCTCATTTTACTTGCTTTTATTAATTTTTCACCTGAATCAATCATATTCTGTGAAAAGAATAAGTTTGATACATGAGTTATTTTGGATATCTGATCTTGTAAAGCTTTTACCAGTTTTTCATTGTTATATCCTAATGATGATGCCCCATATCCACTTGTAAAATCTATATATTCTTTCCCATACACATCTGTTAATGTGGAACCTTCTCCTCTGTCTATAACTACAGGTGTTTGTGCATAAGTATTCATAAAATATTTATTCCATTTTTCCTTAATCATATCAGTACTTTCTTTTACTAAAATAGTTTCCTTACTATTTAACATTCATATTCCCCCCTTAATAAATTAATGTTCCTATTCCTGCATCTGTGAACAACTCCATAATTATAGAATGTCTTATTCTTCCGTCAAGTATATGAACTCTTTTTACACCACTTTCCAAAGCCTCTAAACAACAGTTAACCTTTGGAATCATACCTCCTGATATTGTTCCATCTTCAAATAAAGTGTGTATTTCTTCTTTTTTTATTTCTGAAATTAAAGTTTCATCCATACTAGGCTCTTTCAATAAACCAGGAACGTCTGTAAGTAAAATTAACTTTTCTGCTTTTAATTCCTTTGCTATGGCTGATGCAGCCAAATCACCGTTAATATTGTAGGAATTTCCTTCTTCATCTACTCCTACTGTGGCAATTACAGATATATATCCATCTTTTAAGCAGTCATTTATCACCTTCGTATTTACTTTTTTTATTTTTCCTACAAAACCCAAATCTATTTCTTCTTGTAATTCTTCACATAACAGCATATTTCCATCTATTCCACAAAGACCTAAAGCATTTCCACCTTTGCTATTTATCTTTGAAACAAGATCTTTATTTATCTTGCCTGATAGCACCATCTGAACAACTTCCATAGTGTCTTCATCAGTATATCTAAGACCATTTATAAATTCGTTTTGTATATCCAATTTATCTAAAATTTTATTTATTTCTTTTCCTCCACCATGAACTAAGACCACATTAATTCCCACATAACTCATTAGAATTATATCTTCCATAACAGAATCTTTTAGTCTATCGTTTTGCATGGCTGAACCACCGTATTTTACTACCATGGTTTTTCCACTGTATTTTTCTATATAAGGTAATGTTTCAACTAAAATTTTAGCTTTTTCATCATTAATCATTTTTTCACTCCCTAACTTCTATAACTTCCATTAATTCGCACATATTCATAAGTCAAATCACATCCCCAAGCAGTTGCCCTTTCTTCTCCCATATTAAGTTCAATCAAAATAGTTATTTCATCGTCACCTAAAACTTTCTTTGCTTTATCTTCATTAAATTCCAATGGAACCCCTCTTTTACATACTTCTAAATATCCTTTTTTACTTTCAAAAGTGACATCTATTTTATCCAAATCTATATGCACATCTTCACATCCTATGGCACATAAAATTCTTCCCCAGTTAGCATCAGATCCAAATACTGCTGTTTTTACTAAAGTAGATGTTATAACCGCTTTTGCTATTTTAGCTGCTATTTCTTCATCTAGGGAACCACTAACCTCACACTCAATTAACTTAGATGCTCCTTCTCCATCCTTTGCCACACATTTAGCTAATTCTTTACAAATATAAGTAAGTGCTAATAAAAATTTTCTGTAGTCTTCGTTTTTTTCTTTTATTTTTTTATTTTCTGCTTTTCCATTGGCAAGAATTATCACCATATCATTTGTGCTAGTTTGGCCATCTACGCTTATTCTATTGAAACTTTTTTTAACGGCTGATGATATGGCTTCTTGTAGTAAATTTTGCTCTATATTTAAATCTGTTGTAATAAACCCTAAAACTGTAGCCATGTTAGGATGAATCATACCAGATCCTTTTGCCATCCCGCCAATAATTACTTCTTTTTCGTCACATTGAATAGATACAGTCATTTCTTTTTTTATCATATCCGTTGTCATAATAGCTTCTCTTGCCGCTAAGTGACCTTTTTTGCTTAGTCCATGTACTAGATTATCCATATTTTGTTCAATAAGATTTATCTTTAAAGGTTCACCTATAACTCCTGTAGATGCTACTAGTACATCTTCTTTTTTTATGCTTAATTTTTCTGAAGTAAACTCAGTCATTTTGTACGCATTTATAAGTCCATCTTTTCCATTAAAAGTATTTGCATTTGCACTATTAATAATTATGGCCTGAGCCTTTCCATTTTTGATATGATCTTGTGTAACATAAATAGGATTACCCTTTATTCTATTTTGTGTATAAACAGCCGCTGCATTACAAACCACATCAGAATAAACTAAAGCTAAATCTTTCTTTTCAACATTTCTTCTTAATCCAACATGAATTCCTGATGCCTTAAACCCTTTAGCCGCTGTAACTCCACCTTTAATTATTTCCATAACACATTCCCTCCCTTCATCAAAAAGCAGTTGATATACTGCTTAATCCTTCATTTTCTTTAAAACCACACATTATATTCATATTTTGTATTGCTTGACCTGCTGCACCTTTAATCATATTGTCTATTGTTGAACAAATTATTAACTTTCCATTGTTTTCATGAATTGATATTGCACATTTATTTGAGAATCTCACATGTTTTATAGTAGCTATTTTTCCTAAAGGTAAAACTTCTACAAACTCGTCATTTTTATAAAAATTTGTTAGTTTATGATGTATTTCTTCAATAGTAACTGAATTTTTTTTGTCACAATAAATAGTTGATAAAATACCTCTATTTACAGGAATTAAAGTTGGTGTAAATATAATTTTCACTTCTTTTTCTGCTGCATTACTTAAATTTTGTTCAATTTCTGGAATATGTCTATGACTTGAAATCTTATATGGCACAATATTTTCATTTATTTCTGCATAATGTGATGATAAAGATAAATTTCTACCAGCACCTGTAACGCCTGACTTAGAATCAGCAATAATATTTGTACTTTCTATCATGTTTTCTCTTAATAAAATCATTAAAGGTAAAGATATACTTGTAACATAACAGCCTGGATTTGCTACTAAATTTGTGGTCTTAATTTTTTCTCTGTAAATTTCACACAAACCATATACAGAATATTCGTGCAATTTTTTATCTAAAAAATCCACTCCATACCATTTTTTAAATTGTACCTCATCTCTCAGTCTAAAATCCGCACCCAAATCAATAACTTTCTTGCCTTTTTTTACTGCATCTATTACAAACTTTTCACTAATACCATGCGGCAAAGCCAAAAATAAAAAATCACAATCATCTATAACTTTTTCATTCTCTATGCATTTAATTTTATAGTTTTCTCCCAAATTAAAATAAATATCATTGATATATTCATCTACAAATGAATTTGATCCCAAGGCGCTTATTACAATATTAGGATGATTTGATAATAACCTTATAAGTTCCCCTCCAACATAACCAGTAGATCCGATAATTCCAACTTTCATCTTCTTCATTCACAATTCCCCCTCATTTTTCCAACTAAAAAAAGCCCCTTAGCAAAACACTAAGAGGCGGAAATCCGTGGTACCACTCTATTTGACAAGTAAATTACTTATCCACTCAAATCTTTAAGGCAGATCGCCGACTATTATACTAATTTTCCCATAGTCTCCTCCAAAGCTCTCTTCGCAATAAACTTCCATACCAAGCTTCCACCACCCTCGGCTCTCTATAACTTTCATTTACGCTACTCTCTTCTTCACTGGATTTATATATTTTTGTATTTTGTATTTATTTAAGAATAATATACGTATTTTGAAATTATGTCAATAAATTTTTAGTTATTTTTATAATTTTTTTGTTAGCACATACATTTCATATATAATTTTACTAAATATCTTATGATATAATGAACATAATATGACTCATATTACAATTAAATAAAAAATTTTAAATTGTTGGGAAGGATTACATATGAAACGCTTTAAATTATCTCCAGAAATACTTACTTTTAATAAGTGTGAAGAATTTTGTTCAAAATTTAATATAAATAAAAATGACTTAATAATAACAAATGAATATATTTACAAACCATTTTTTGAAAATTTTATTGAAGATGCTACTGTAATATACAGAAGAGATTTTGGTAGTGGCGAACCTACTGACGTAATGGTTGAAAAAATATATAACCAAATTAAAGATACTAATTATAAAAGAGTTATAGGAATTGGTGGAGGAAGTATTTTAGACGTGGCAAAACTTTTTGCCTTAGAAAAACCTACACCTGTTTGTGATTTATTTGAAAATAAATTTGAACCTATGAAAAATAAAGAATTAATACTTATACCTACAACTTGTGGTACTGGTAGCGAGGTTACTAATATATCTGTACTTCATTTAAATTCTATAAACAGTAAACTTGGTCTTGCTCATGATGAAATTCTAGCAGACTATGCCGTATTAATCCCTGAACTACTAAAGGTTTTACCTTTTAAAGTTTTTGCTGCCAGCTCCATTGACGCTCTGATTCATGCAATTGAATCTTTTGTATCTCCAAAAGCTTCGGTTTTTACAGAAATGTATTCCATAGAAGCTATAAAAATGATTATAAATGGGTATAAGAATATTGTTGCTAATGGAAAAGTTAATCTGAATAATTTTCTAGATGATTTCTTAATTGCTAGTACTTATGCTGGTATAGCTTTTGGAAATGCTGGTTGTGGAGCTGTTCATGCCATGAGTTATCCTTTAGGTTCAATTTACCACGTTCCTCATGGAGAATCTAATTATGTTTGTTTTACAGAAATATTTAAAACATATTACAAATTAAATCCAAGTGGAAAAATTAAAAGACTCAATAATATTTTGACAGAAGTTCTTAATTGTTCTGATAAAGAAGTTTTTGAAGAATTAGATAATCTGCTTTATAAAATACTTCCAAAGAAGTCTTTAAAAGGCTATGGTGTCACTGAGGAAGATTTAGTATCTTTTACTGAAAATGTTCTTACTAAACAAAGTAGATTAATGAATAACGCCTACGCTTCTTTAAATAAAGATGCTGTTTATAACATTTATAAATCTTTATATTAAAATAACAAAGAGAACCTATTATCAAGTTAGGTTCTCTTCTTAATTTTATAAATTCATATATGATGTATCATTTAACTTATTAATTACTGCAAAGTTATTATCTACTTCTATCTCTGTTATAGATCCATTATCTATTTTAAAATTCCAGTGATATTTATAATCATCACATATCAGATAAGAAATTATATTCCTAATTGTACCTCCATGAGAGCAAATTAATACAGTAGAATTATCATTATTATTTATAATTTTACTCATTTCATTTTTTGCTCTTATAAAAGTATCTTTCAAGCTCTCACCATTAGGATACTTATATTCAAATCCTTCTTTTATCATTTTTTCAACTTCTTTTGGATATTTTTCTTCAATTACTTTAAATGGTAGTCCCTCAAAGTCGCCAAAATTTATTTCATTAAATTGACTAGTTTCTTTAGTTTGAATATTTTTAACTTCAGCCAATTTTTTAATTGTGTCTTTTGTTCTAGAAAAAGGTGTAGTATATATTTTATCTATATCTTCATCTTTTAAATACTCTGCAATCTTATTTGCTTGTAACTTCCCTTTTTCACTTAATATACTATCTGTAAGTCCAGACAACGCGCCGCCCTCATTACAAATAGTTATACCATGTCTTACCAAGATTAACTTTATCATTTCATCACCTTAAATTAGAATAACTATATAGGAAAATAATAAAAATATTAATTCTCCCAACTCAATAGTACACCCCAATATATCTCCCGTTACACCATCAATTTTCTTATAAATATGATTTTTAAATAAATAATCAAATAACATTACTGCCATAATTGATAATAGTAATTTTATTATATTTGAAGTAGTTGATAAAAATACGAATTTACTAATAACTACAAGAATAACAACAGTATATAATATAGCTGTTATAAACATGCCTTTAGTTGCTTTACCAATAAATATATTACCCATACCTACTTTTCTTGGTGTTACAGTTTTATAAAGCATAACTATAACTCCTAAACGAGATATCATAGGCATGAATATAATTAAACACATAAGATTGCTATTTATAGCAGAATTTAATAATCCTATTTTTATTAATACTAAAAATAATATAGCTAGAAGAGAGTTTGTTCCTAATCTTGAATCTTTCATTATCTCCAGCATTCTCTCTTTATCTCTGTTACTATATATGGCATCAAATGTATCTCCCAAACCATCAATATGCAATCCACCAGTTAATATAACTTCTCCTGCCACAATAATTATAGATGTTATAAATGGCTCAAATATTTGAATTGACAAACTTCCTATAATGAAAGAAATCAACCCTATTACAAATCCTACTAATGGAAAATATACTATAGATTCGTGGAATTCTTCATCAAATCCAATATCTGCTTTAATAGGTATTCTAGTCATGAATTGTAATAATCCTATAAACCTTTTCATAATCATCACTTCACTTTCATAGGAATTCCACTTACAACAAAATAAACTTCATCGCTATAACTACCTATTAATTGATTTGCTCTTCCTATAAAATCACCATATATTCTAGATAGCTTATTTTCTGGTACAATTCCCATTCCAATTTCATTAGTTACTATTACAAAATATAAATTTGTTTTTTTAATAGCTTCTAATAATTTAATTATTTGCTCTCTTATATAATTTTCTAATTTATTTAATTCTTCAGATGTAGCCTCATCTACTTCTATTCCATGAGTAAACATTAAGTTATTAACCATAAGAGTTACACAGTCCATTATTACTGTATCATGATTTTTATCCAATTCTTCAACTATAGAATATATATCTTTATATATCTCATAAGTTTTCCAATCTTTAGGTCTACTCTCTTGGTGTTTTTTTACTCGATTTTTCATTTCATCATCAAATGCTACTGACGTAGCAATATATGCCGTTTTATTGTTTTGTTTTATACAAAGTGATTCAGCAAAACTACTCTTACCCGATCTTGCTCCACCTGTAACTAAAATGATATTACTCATAAATGATCTCCTTTAGATATTATCTTCCCATATCTACCTCATCAAATGTTGCCATATTTTTGTATACATAATTTGCAGCTTCTATTATATTGAAAGATAGCGCTGCTCCACTTCCTTCTCCTAGCCTCATATCCATATCTAAAAATGGTTGTAACCCCATAATCTCTAATGCTTTCTTTGTTCCAGGTTCTGCAGATAAATGAGAAGCTATCATGTAATATTTTGTTTTTGGATTAATATGATATGCTAATAGTGCTGCTGCATATGATATAAATCCATCTAACACAACAGGTATTCTATTAGCTGCACATCCTAGAATTACACCTGCCATGGCACCTATCTCGAATCCACCTACTTTAGCTAACACATCTATTGCATCTTTTGGATTAGGTTTATTTAATGCTATAGATTTTCTTATTACTTCTGCTTTATGTTTAATCAACTCTTTCTTTAGACCAGCTCCTATTCCTGTAATCTCTTCTGGGTCATAATTTCCAAAAACTGAAACTATGGCAGTAGATGGAGTAGTATTAGCTATTCCCATTTCTCCTATGCCAATTAAAGTATAATCATCTTGAATACACTTTTCTGCCATTTCTATTCCTATTGATATACATTTTTCTGCTTCTTCTCTTGTCATGGCAGGCCCTTTTGCCATATTAGACGTTCCTTTTCTTATTTTATAATCAATTACACCATCTATTTTTTCATCACAATTTATCCCTACATCAACTGCTAAAACATCAGCCCCTACAAATTTTGAAATTGTTCCAACACCATTTATTTTTTTAGGGAAATTTTGAAATTGCAATATAGTAATATTTTGAGGATCTGGAGCTACACCTTCTTCATAAACTCCATGATCTGCTCCAAAAGCTATTATTACCTTTTTTGATGTATCAAAATATTTTCTTCCATATATTCCTGCAAGTTGTGCACAAATATGTTCCATTTTACCTAAACTTCCTTTTGGCTTTATAAGCCTATCTAATCTTTCTTCTGCTTGCTTTATGTATTTTTCTTCTAATGGATAAATATTTCTTGATATGTTTTCTATTAAATTCACTGTTGCTATCCCCCCTTGGATTTTTTTGTTTTTTATAATTTGTCTAAAATTCATCTTATTTGTTAAGTTTCCTACAATAATTATATTGTTATATATAAAAACTATCTAGTACTTTATATATTTTTTAAACATTTTTTGGAATTTAAGGTATTTTTATTTTATAGAATAGTATTTATTTATAAACAAAAAATATAAATAGATAAATATATTTAAGGAGATGATTGATTGAATAATTTCAATGATTTGAAAAACCTATATGAAGATGGTTATAGATGTATTTATCAAGACGGAACTGAAGGTAACAGAAAAATATACCTAAAAAATTTTGAAGATGAGAAATCTACAGTTGTTGATCTTCAAGATGAAAATGAATTTTCACAGTTCCAAGATTATGTTAGTGGTTTAAGAATGTCATAATAAAAGGGAGCAAAAGCTCCCTCTTATTATGGTAAAACGAAATGACAAAATTATATATGTTTTTGCAACTAAGTATATGGTTTTTACTTTTATTCTTTCAAAAAACTTAATCAAGAGTTACAATTTTTTTTATTTTGTAGTCACTATTTGTTTAATAAGCTCTAAAAGTTCTTTTCTGTCAACTTCTAAATGCTTCTTTTTCTCCTTATATTCTTGAAAGTTAACAACTTTTGCCATAGTTTTCTTCATAAACTCACTTCCCAACTAAGATTATTAACTTATATAAGTAATTCTATGTTATTTATCTTTTTCCTCTAAATTATTTATTATTTCTTATAAAAAATATTAGATTTTTAATTTTTAAAATCTAAATTTGTAGAAATATTTGTTATTTTCTTATTTGGCATATATTCTAATACATCTTTAATCAATATTTTAATAACTATTATTTTTATAATTACTTATATATTAATTATTGACAATATTTATATTTTGAGTCATGCACTCAAACTATTTTTTGTTATTGTTATATAGTTTATTTATATATTTATTGCTTAATTTCCTTCTTAATATATTCTAATGCTGATTTAAGTTGTTGGTTTTCATTTGTTTCTTTAATTTTAGGTGTAATACCCTTTCCGTTTATATAATCTCCATTTGGTGTAAAATACTGAGCAGTTGTTAATTTATATCCAGTACCATCTTTTAAACCTTTTACACTTTGTACTAAACCTTTACCAAAGGATGTTTCACCTATGGCTATAGCCTTGTTATTATCAACTAATGCTGCTGTTAAAATTTCCGACGCCGATGCACTTCCTCCGTTTATTAAAACAGCTATTGGCATATCAACTTGTTTATCATCTGATTTATAATACTCTTTATTGCCTGTATTATCCTTTGTATAAACAATAGTTCCTTTTCCTATTAGGTCATCTGCTATATCTACGCAAACATCTAATAATCCTCCTGGATTGTCTCTCAAGTCTATTACTAGGCCTTTGACTCCCTTAGATTCTAAGGTACTTAAATTTTCTTTAAATTCTTTATATGTATTTTCATCAAAAGATTTTATTCTTAAATAACCTATATTATTATCCATAACTTCATTTGATACACTCTTTGTTACTATAGTTTCCCTCTTAATATCAAAATTTAGTTCTTCTCCTTTTCTTTGAACATTTAAATTAACCTTTGTATTTTCTTTTCCTTTTATATGTTTAATTACATCGTCAATTTTTTTAGTTTCAACAGATTCACCATCAACTTTTAAGACTATATCTCCAGATTTAATTCCAGCTTTATCTGCTGGTGAACCTTCTATTGGAGAAATTATTGTTAGCTTATTATTTTCAGGATTAACACCTATATATACTCCAATACCAACAAAGGAACCACTTGTTTGTTCTTTTAAGCTTTGAAATTCATCTGCTGTGTAGTATTGTGAATATGGATCATTAAGTCCTTCAAATAATCCTTTTAATGCTCCATCTACTAGATTATTTTCGGATACTTCCTTATAATAATCCTCCTGAATAAGTCCTTCTAATCCCAATAGCTTGTTATATTTTGCATAAGATTCATATAAGTCTTTAGATATTATTACTTTGTTTCCTAATGTAATTTGAAACATTGTTGTGCCAATTACAGTTACTATTACAAGAATAATAGAATATATAAGAGCCCTTTTCTTAGATATCATTTGTTCATCTCTCCTTTAATCAATCTACTATATATTATATGACTAGCTTGTCTTTTTATTACTCTTTATCAATTATATTGCTTTAAATCTATAATTTCACTAAAATTTATATTAGGAAAGTAAAATTTAGGTAATTATATAATACCACAATTAAGGGGTGTAGATTATATGAAAAAAGATTTTAGAAGAAATGTTATTATGCTTAGAAAAGAAAAAAACAAAGATTTTATTAAACAAAACTCAGATATAATCACAGAAAAACTACTTCAGTTAGACTGCATTAAAAACGCTCAAACTATTATGCTTTATTTAGATTTTAATAACGAAGTTGCTACAGATAGTTTAATTAAAAGGCTTATAAACTTAGGTAAAACTGTGGCATCCCCTATAACTTTAAAGGAAGAAAGAAAATTAATCCCTTCTCAAATTACAGACTTAGAAAATGGAATCCAGTATGGTGCTTATAATATTAGGGAACCAAAGCCTGAATGTTCTCCTGCTATAGACATTAAAAACTTAGATGTAGTTATAGTACCAGCTGTAGCTTATGATAAAAATTGTTACAGACTTGGCTATGGTGGTGGTTTTTATGATAGATTCCTTGAGAATCTAAGAGAAGATGCTGTTACTGTAGGAATAGCTTTTGATTTACAGATTTTTGATCAAGTTCCAAAAGAAGACCACGATGCTCAATTAGATTACATAGTGACTGAATCTACAATCTTAACATCAAAATAAATTAAGACTATTTTAGTTTAGTATAAGTTAGAATAGTTTTTGTATCTAAAATATTTACATTTAAAATTAATCAATAAAAAACTGATTCCAATTTAGGAACCAGTTTTTTTATTGTAATCATTTTTTATATTTAATCTTGAATTTTAAAACCTGATGCAATATTCTTAAGTATTTGAGCTTGGTTTGTGATAGCTCATTGCTTGCTGCTGAACTTTCTTGAGCTGTTGCTGCATTTGTTTGTACAACAGAACTTATTTGTTCAATTCCTTCTAAAGTTTGTTTTAGAGCTGTAGCTTGCTCAACAGATGCTGAAGAAATTTCATCTATTAATTTTACAGACTGAGAAACTTCTTCAAGTACATTTTCAAGCATTTTTCCAGTTTTCACGGCTATACGATTACCATTTTGTACAGCTTTAACTGATTCCTCAATTAAATGAGTTGTTTCTTTTGATGCATCTGAAGACCTTGTAGCTAGATTTCTTACTTCATCTGCAACAACTGCAAATCCTTTGCCTGCTTCCCCTGCTCTAGATGCTTCCACTGCCGCATTTAAAGCTAATATATTTGTTTGGAATGAAATATCTTCAATTACTTTAATAATTTTACTTATTTGTGTTGATTTAGAATTTATTTCTTCAATAGCTAGTATCATTTCCTTCATTTGATCATTACTTTCTATAGCAAGATCTCCAGCAGTTTTAACTTGCTTTGATGCATTTAGTGCATTATTTGCATTCGTTGATACTCTATATGATAAATCATTTACTGTTGCTGTTAATTCTTCTGTTGTACTTGCTTGATATAGTGAGCCTTCAGCAAGTACTTGAGCAGCATTTGCTATTTCTTTTGAACCAACTGCCACATTTTCTGATGTTTCAACAATTTTTCCTATAGTATTTTTAAATATAGATGAAAGTTGTAATAATGAATTTTTTATCTTAGCAAAATCACCTTCATAGTTTTGTTTTAAGTCAATATTTAAATCTCCCGCTGAAAATCTATCTAATGATTCTGATATTTCATCAATATAAATAATATATTCATTCAATCTTAAAACAAGTTTCTTCATTGATTCAGCCAATCTTCCAGTTTCATCTTTACTTTCTATATTTATTTCTGCATCAAGATTTCCTGCTGCCAGTTCTTCTGTTACATTCATAAGATTTTCAATTGGAGCAACTAAACTTTTTGTTACTACTATAATTGCTACTATAAGAATTAAAAATGCTATTAAGTAAATACCTAATGTAGTAGATACTGATGTTTTTACTAAGGACATATAACTATCTTTACTAATACTTAGAAGTACTTTCCATCCAGCGTCTCTTGTATAACTTACAATACCATAACGTGTTTCACCATTTTCAGTATATTTTATTATTTTATTTGTAGTGTTATCTATTTCATTTAGTATCTTATCATCAAATCCTATTTCACTAACATTCTTAAGAACCCTATCAGTATCTTTGCTTGCTAATACTTGTCCAGTATTTGAAATAAGCATTGTATAGCCACCATCTTTATAGTCAGTTTCCATTGTTGCTACTTGTTGACTTATATCTTCGATAGAAACATCAACTGCTGCAACACCTATAATTTCTTTATTATTTATATCATATACTGGAGCTGAAAATGTGACAACCATTTTTCCAGTAACTGAATCCTGGTATGGCTCAGATATAATAAATCCATTTTCAATATCTTCACTATTTGAAAACCAATAATTTTTTGATTTTAAATCATATCCTTCATCAGAAATATAAGTTCCACTATCAAATGCAAAGCTTTCATTTACTGAAGCAATATATGCATTTAAAATTTGAGTATCATTTTCCTTCACATATCCAAGTGATTTATAAGCATCTTTGTAAGATGAATGGTTTTTATAATCTTGTCTAGTTGCATCTGTTAAAACATTTCTTATGGATGTATTGCCTGCCATTTGTATTGCCATTGTTTTATATCTTGTAAAATATTCATTTATACTAAAAACTATATTTTTTGTAGTTAGTGCTGAAATACTTTCTTGATCGTTGGATACAGTTTTTACTGTACTCTTCATAGTAAATGCACCAGAAATAATCATAGCTAAAATTGCAATACCACCAATCATTGTTAAAATTTTAGTCTTAATACTTTTCATAAGTCTACCCATTCCCCTTCTACGTTATATTTTGCCATTTATATATAAAAAATAATATTTATAGTATAAAGGTATAAGCTCCGTTTCTACTAAAATATTCCTGTATGAATAATATACGGATCTAAATATAAAATCTTAATGAAAATTAATAATTTTCCGATAAATAATTATGAGGAATGAATCTACAAAAAAACACCCCGATTATTAGAATTTTACTCTAATAATTGGGGTTCAATTTTCTTATTTTTCTTCTTTTGCGGTATTCAATTGTATTTTATCTGGCAAAGATTTAAGATTTGTTTCAGCAACTACAAAAGGATAAGATTTATCCTTGCCTTTATATGTAATATTTACTGTCATAACAGTTTTTTCTTCCACTGTGTCCATGGTGATTTTGTCTATGTCTATACCATGTTCTTTTTCTCCCCTTGTTACTATTACGTATATTTTATCATTCAGTTTTACGGCTAAAGCTCTTTCTTCATCCTCGTACTTATCCATAATATCTAATATTTTCTCTGGAATAGATTCTCTTTGAACCATTGTAAAATCTACTGGTTTTGAAGTATCTAAAAATAATTTAGGTATAAAAACAAACCCTAAAATTATAAATAATATTAGTATTACACCATATATTACTCCTTTAATATTAAACTTAATCTCCACATTATCCCCCCTATCTCTTATAAATATATGAGGAAATAATCTTTGATAGAAGCAAAAAATTTACTTTGTTTATATGATTAAACAATATGATTTTACTTAAAAAGGCGTATTTAATAAAATATTAAATACGCCTTATATATATAATTAGTTTAATGCTTCTTTAACTTTTTCTACTATATTCTTAGCTGTTAAACCATATTTTTCTAATAATTCATTTGGTGTTCCTGATTCACCGAAGATATCATTTACTCCAACTTTTTTAACTATTGTAGGATGATTTTCAGATACAACTTCACTTACTGCTGATCCTAATCCACCTATTATACTATGCTCTTCTGCTGTTACTATTGCTTTAGTTTCTTTAGCAGCTTTTATTATAAGTTGTGTATCTATTGGTTTTATCGTAGACATATTGATAACTCTAACATTTATGTTTTCTTCTTTTAACATATCTGCAGCGATTATCGCTTCATTAACCATTATTCCACAAGCTATTATTGTAGCATCGTTACCTTCTCTAAGAACAACACCTTTTCCAATTTCAAAATTATAATCTTCTTCAAATATTGTTGGAACTGCACTTCTTCCAAGTCTAACATACATAGGTCCATTAAACTCTGCTGCAGCAAATATCATCTTTTCAGCTTCAACTCCATCAGCTGGAACAACTACTGTCATATTTGGAATAGATCTCATTAAAGATATATCTTCCACACTTTGGTGAGAACCTCCGTCCTCTCCAACAGTTATACCTGCATGTGTAGCACATATTTTAACATTTAATTTAGGATAGCATACTGAGTTTCTTATTACTTCAAATGCTCTTCCAGTTGCAAACATAGCAAATGTACTTGCAAAAGGTATTTTACCTGCTGCCGCAAAACCACAAGCAGCTCCTACTAGGTTTTGTTCTGCTATACCCATGTTAAAAAATCTATTTGGGTATGCTTTTAAAAAGTCATTTGTTTTAGTTGATTTAGATAAATCTGCATCTAAAACTACTACATCATCATTTATTTTTCCTAATTTAACTAAAGCTTTTCCGTAAGCCTCCCTAGTTGCTATTTTACTCATGGAAAGCACCTCCTAATTCTGATAATGCTTGTTCAAGTTGTTCCTCACTTGGTGCACTTCCATGCCATGACGCTTGATTTTCCATGAAAGACACTCCTTTACCTTTTACTGTTTTAGCTATTATCATTGTTGGTTTACCTACTGTATCTTTTGCCATATCTAATGCTGCAAATATTTGGTCAAAGTCATGACCATCAATAGTTATTACATTCCATCCAAAAGTCCTAAACTTATCTTCTATAGGATTAATACTCATTACTGATTCAACTTCTCCATCAATTTGAAGTCCATTGTAATCAAGGAACGCTATCATATTATCAAGTTTATAATGAGCAGCACTCATAGCAGCTTCCCATATTATTCCTTCTTGAACCTCTCCATCTCCTAATAATGCATATACATTCCATGGAGCGTTATCTAATTTAGCTGTCATAGCCATTCCACACGCAACAGAAAAACCTTGTCCTAATGAACCTGTTGACATTTCAACACCAGGTATCTTTTTCATATCAGGATGCCCTTGAAGCATACTTCCTAATTTTCTTAAATGATCTAACTCTTCTTTCTCAAAATATCCTTTTTCAGCTAATATTGCATATAAAGCTGGAGCTGCGTGACCTTTTGATAAAACAAATCTATCTCTATCTTCCATTTTTGGATTTGTTGAGTCAATATTCATTTGATCAAAATAAAGAGCTGTTAAAATTTCAACTGCTGATAATGAACCTCCTGGATGTCCTGATTTTGATTTACATATCATTGAGACAATGTCTTTTCTTATTACATTAGTAATTTCATTTAATCCTTTATGGTCTCTCATGTAATTTACCTCCCTAAGTTATATACTGAGGCTATTGGTTAATTAGCCATATTGTATTTAAATCTCATTATATTATAACATCTTTATGGTGTTTTTTTTTGTTTTTTGTATATAAAACAAAAAAATTATTGATATGCTACTATATCAATAATTTTTTATATGCTAAATAAATCTAAACTTATTTGCAATCCATTATTTACTTTTAGCATAGTCTTATTATCTAGATAACCTATTTTTTCTCTCAGTCGCTTTTTGTCTATAGTTCTAATTTGCTCTAAGAGAATTACAGAATCTTTATTAAGCCCATATTCACTGGAACTTATTTCTATATGAGTAGGCAATTTGGCTTTATTAATCTGGGATGTTATAGCAGCAATTATAACCGTGGGGCTATATTTATTTCCTATATTATTTTGGATTATTAAAACAGGTCTAACGCCTCCTTGCTCCGAGCCAATAACTGGACTTAAATCTGCATAAAATAAATCTCCTCGCTTAATATCTAAGCCAAGATTATTCAACTTTAGCTATATCTCCTTCAGAACCATCATCCAAAGATATATCATCTGTCATACCAAGCTCCGCTAATGATAAGTTGATTTTAGCCATTTCTTTATAACCCTTTATCATACTTTCTTTTAAGTTAATTTTCTTTTTTTGGGTTATATAAAACTGAAAAGCAGCCTTTGCAAAATCTTCCCTATTACTATTTTCCATCTGGACTATTTGATCCACCTCAGATAAAATATAGTCGGGTAGAGTAAACATAATTTTTTCTTTATTTTTATTGCTCACAAAATCGCCTCCCAGAGAACAATATCTCTTATATTCTATCAGATTCCTAACTAATTGTAAAATTGCATTTGTTTCCATATAAGTACGTTCATTTGTCGTGTATTTAGTAAATAAAATTAAAATTACAATTTTCTTTCTTTTATTTTAATTTTTATACATTTCATGTTAAATATTATAACCTACACAACTTTTTTTATGTCTTAAATCATAGTTTTTGGAGCAAAAAGTTTACTATACAACTTATTCATTAATAATAGCTTTGTTATGACTTTTAATATACTTTTTATTTTAGTAAAACAAATTATTATGTCATCTAGATTTATCTTAAGTTGTTTATACTGTTTTATTTATTTTTCATACTTAAAATCTTCATATGTTACTATAAATATAGGTTTGTCTTCATTATCTAGTATTTCCATTTTATTTGGATTCTTAGTCTTATTATTTACATATAAAATTTGTTTATTAAAATATTTATTATTGCCTTGTATTTCTGTTTCTATTTTTAATTCACTTTCTGTAACTTCTAAAATTATTGATTCATTTTGCATATAGTTTTTTATAAAATCTCCAATAAATAAATAGTGACTATCATTATTTATATTAGGAAGTTCTATTGTGTCATTAATACTAGGGTTACTCACTAAAACTTTATCACCCTTATATTCAATAGTTTTTCCTTGTAAATTCTTTGGTGACTTTACTTCTAACTTGTAATAATCCGGTCTTTTATATGTGTGTTTAAAAATATAGATAGTATTTTCCTTATTTCCTATAGCTTCTACTTTCGCAATACAAGTATATGATTCAATTTTTGAAATCTGCTTTTGGAAATCTTCATATACTTCTTCTTTTGTATATTTTTTTCTTCCACATCCAACACTACATAGAGTAATTATTGAAATAATTATTATTAATAACGAATACCACTTATTTTTCACAAAGTACCTCCTAACTTATTTTTATTCATTCGTGTATTTAAATATATCTTATTTTTACGTTGTAATTGTTATAGCATTTGCAACAGCATAATTGTCGCTATGAGATATGCTTACCTTTATTTCTAAAACACTATATTGTATGCAAATTTTTTCTAAATTATTATAAGTATTTACTACAGGCTTTCCTAAACTATTTCTAAGTATTTCTATATCTTTAAAATTGTAACCCCTTATACCTAATCCTAAAGATTTGCTAATAGCTTCTTTTGCTGCAAAATTACCCGCTATTGTTTGAAGATTATTTCCCTTTTCCTCAAACATTTTTATTTCTCTTTCTGTGAATATTTTTTTTAGAAAATCACCTCTTTTACTTAATGCATTTTTAATTCTCTCTATCTCTATAATATCTGTCCCTATATCTAAAATATTCATATTTTCCTCCCATAAATTATCCCTACTATAATTATATTACCTTATTATAAGCAATTATATTACCTTTAATAATATTTTTATACACTAAATAAAAGTTTTAGGCAAAGTAAAAAGACTAGGAGTACTCCTAGTCTTTTTAGTAATATTATATTCTAGTTTTAAAGTCCACTGACTTCATCGTTCCATTTAGCAGACTCCGTTAGTATAGTTGTTTTTTCTTTACTAACAGTCATGAAACCACCAGATATTTGGCCAGATTTAAACTTGCCCTCTTTTTTTATTCTTAATTCTCCATCAACTAAACCAACAACGAAAGGTATATGATCTTTTAATACAGCTCTATCACCTTGTGTTGTTCTAGTTATGACCATTTCTACCTCACCTTGGTAAAAAACTTCACTTGGAGTAACTATTTCTAATGCAAATATATTTGCCATGACCTATCTACTCTCCTTTGCTTTCGCAACAGCTTCATCTATTGATCCAACAAATAAGAATGCTGATTCTGGTAAGTCGTCATGTTTTCCTTCAAGTATTTCTTTGAAACCTCTTACAGTTTCTTTAACTGGTACATATTTACCTGGGAATCCTGTAAATTGTTCTGCAACTGTGAAAGATTGAGAAAGGAATCTTTGTATCTTTCTTGCACGAGCAACTATTACTTTATCATCATCAGATAATTCATCCATACCAAGTATAGCTATTATATCTTGTAATTCTTTGTATCTTTGAAGTATAGATTGTACTCCTCTAGCTACTGCATAATGTTCTTCACCAACTATTTTAGGGTCTAATACTCTTGAAGTTGATTCAAGTGGATCAACTGCAGGGTATATACCTAGAGATGCTATAGATCTAGATAAAACTGTTTTTGCATCTAAGTGAGCGAATGTTGTTGCTGGCGCTGGGTCAGTTAAGTCATCCGCAGGTACGTAAACAGCTTGAACAGATGTTATAGATCCTTTCTTAGTTGATGTTATTCTTTCTTGTAAGTTACCCATTTCTGTAGCAAGCGTTGGTTGATATCCAACTGCTGAAGGCATACGTCCAAGTAGGGCAGAAACTTCTGAACCTGCTTGTGTGAAACGGAATATATTATCTACGAATAAAAGAACGTCTTGGTTTTGTTCATCTCTGAAGTACTCAGCCATAGTAAGTCCAGATAAGGCAACCCTCATTCTAGCTCCTGGTGGCTCGTTCATTTGTCCGAATACTAGAGCTGTTTTATTTATAACTCCAGAATCTTTCATTTCATGGTAAAGGTCATTACCTTCTCTTGTTCTTTCTCCAACACCAGCGAATACTGATATACCACCGTGTTGCTTAGCTATATTGTTTATAAGCTCTTGTATAAGAACTGTTTTACCAACACCAGCTCCTCCAAATAGACCGATTTTACCACCTTTTAAGTATGGTACTAGTAAGTCAACTACTTTTATACCTGTTTCAAGTATTTCTGCAGTACTTGCTATATCATTATATTCAGGTGCTTGCCTATGTATCGGTAATTTAGGTACGTCCTTTGGAGCTTCAGCATCATCAACTGGCTCTCCAAGAACATTGAATATTCTTCCTAATGTAGCATCTCCAACAGGAACACTTATTGGTCTTCCTGTGTCTGTCGCTTCCATTCCTCTAACTAGTCCATCTGTAGCACTCATTGATATACATCTAACTGTATCATCACCTATATGTTGTGCAACTTCAGCAACTATTTCTTGATCTCCTAACTTTATAACTAATGCGTTTAATAAGTTAGGTAGGCTATTTTCATTATCAAACTTAACATCTAGTACAACACCTACGATTGATACTATTTTCCCTACGTTGGCCATTTCCTAACCTCCTTATTTTAGAGCCTCTACTCCACCTACTATCTCTGTTATTTCTTGAGTTACAGCTGATTGTCTTGCTCTGTTGTAACTCAACTCTAAATTGGATAGCATCTCGTCTGCATTATCAGTTGCTGAACTCATGGCAGTTCTTCTCGCAGCTTGTTCTGATGCGAAAGATTCTATAACTCCATCATAAACTATACCAGAAACATATTTAGGTATTATATGACCTAAAACAACTTCTGCCGATGGTAAATATTGAACTCTAGCTCCTTTTGCAGCTTGCTCTTTTGTTTCCTTATTTTCTTCTTTTTCAAATGCTAAAGGTAGCACTTTTAATAATTTTGGATTTTGAGTTAAAGGAGATACAAACTCTGTATATACCATATATACTTCATCAATTTCACCTTTTTTATATAAATCCATAGCTTCCTCTGCAAAAGCTAATGTTTCATCATAGTCACATTTTTCAACACTTTCTGCTGACTTTAATATATCATAACCTCTTTTTTGGAAAAATTCCGTAGCCTTTTTCCCTACAGTCATAACTTTTTCTTTTTTTCCATCCATATGACTAAGTGTTAATTTCATTATATTTGAGTTATATCCTCCTGCAAGTCCTCTATCCCCTGCAACAATAATATAACATTTATTTTTTACTTCTCTTTGTTTTAAGAATACATTTCTAACGCCACGAGTACTTGTAGCTATATCCTTCACTGTATCGTACATTGTTCCAAAGTACGGTCTAGCTGCTAAAGCTCTATCTTTTGCTTTTCTCATTTTTGAAGAAGCCACAAGTTCCATAGCTTTAGTAACCTGCTTAGTACTATTAACACTGTTAATACGCGTTTTAATCTCTTTAATTCCAGCTCCTGCCAATTAATTTACCTCCTTTTGTAAAAAGGATTACGCTTCAACAACAAACTTTTTCTTAAATTCTACTATTGCGTTTGTTAAATCAGAAGAGAAATCTTCTGCTGCTAATATTTTTTTAGATACTTCTGGATAGTTTTCATCCACAAATCTGAATAATTCTTTTTCAAATCTTGCTACATTACTTACTGGTATATCCTCTAAGAAGTTATTTATAACAGCAAATATTATCATAACTTGGTTTTGAACTGCTATAGGGTCAGTTTCATTTTGTTTTAAAACAGCAACTATTCTTTCCCCTTGAGCAAGTCTTTTCTTAGTATCTTCATCTAAGTCTGATCCAAATTGAGAGAATGATGCAAGCTCTCTATATTGTGAGTAAGCAAGTTTTAATGTACCTGCAACTTTTTTCATTGATTTAATTTGAGCATCACCACCAACCCTTGATACTGATATACCAGGGTCAACTGCTGGTCTTATACCTGAATAGAATAATTCTGGTTGTAAGTATATTTGTCCATCAGTTATTGATATAACGTTAGTTGGTATATATGCAGAAACGTCTCCTGCTTGAGTTTCTATGATTGGAAGTGCTGTCATAGATCCTCCACCTAATTCATCAGATAACTTAGCAGCTCTTTCTAGTAATCTTGAATGTAGGTAGAATACATCCCCTGGATAAGCTTCACGTCCTGGTGGTCTTCTAAGTAGTAATGACATCTCTCTGTAAGCAACTGCTTGTTTACTTAAATCATCATATACTATTAGAACGTGTTTACCATTGAACATGAATTCTTCACCCATTGCAGCTCCTGTATATGGTGCAAGGTATTGAAGTGGTGCAGATTCAGAAGCTGTAGCTGATACAACTATTGTGTAATCCATCGCTCCACCTTTTTCTAATGTACTAACAAGTTGTGCAACTGTAGAACGTTTTTGTCCTATTGCAACATATATACATATAACATCTTTACCTTTTTGGTTTAATATAGTATCTATAACTATAGAAGTCTTACCAGTTTGTCTATCACCTATGATAAGCTCTCTTTGTCCTCTACCTATTGGTATCATAGAGTCTATAGCTTTTATACCAGTTTGTAATGGTTCACAAACTGATTGTCTTGCCATTATACCAGGTGCTTTACTTTCAACTGGTCTTGTTTTGTTAGTGTTTATAGGTCCTTTCCCATCTATAGGTAAACCAAGTGGACTTACAACTCTACCTATTAACGCTTCTCCAACAGGAACCTCAACTATTCTTCCTGTTCTTTTAACTATATCTCCTTCTTTGATTCCACTGTCATCACCAAATATAACAGCCCCAACAACATCTTCCTCTAAGTTAAGGGCCATTCCATATACCTCTCCAGGGAATTCTAAAAGTTCACTAGACATTACATTTTCTAGTCCGTATATAGTTGCGATACCGTCACCTACTTTTAGTACGCTACCAGTATCAGTCATTTCTATTTTATTATCATAATTCTTAATTTGTTGTTTAATTATAGAACTTATTTCTTCAGGTCTTAAGTTCATGGGTTCACCGCCCTCCTAAGAAATTACTTGAGAAAGTTGGTCTTTTATATTATCTAAACGAGTTTTTACAGATCCGTCAATTTGAGTATTTCCTAATCTTACTAAAACCCCACCTAATATACTTTGGTCAACTTTATTCTCTAAAGTAACATTTTTATTATATTTTTTTGAAAGTTTTTCTTCAAGTTCTTTAACTTTTTTATCAGTTAAAGCAATAGCACTTATTACAGTACCTTCGATTATATTGTTTTTATCATTTAATAATTGCTTAAATGTTAATTCTATTGATTTTAAAGAAGATATTCTTCCCTTCTCAACTAGTAATTTTAAGAAATTTTTTAAGTTATTATTTATTTTATTATTAAATAATGTTTCAATTAATTGAACCTTTTCAACTTTAGCTACTAAAGGTGATTTTAAAACATTATCTAAGTCCTTATTATTTTTCACTGTATCTATTACATTGTGTAACTCATTGTAAATTTCTTTAGTGATATTTTCATCTTCACTTAGTTGGAATAGGGCTTCTGCATATCTGTTAGCTATTATATCTATCATTTAGCTTCGCCCACCTCTTCGATAAATTTGTTTATCATTTCCTCATGTTTAGCTTGATCAATATCTTTTTCAATTACTTTGGAAGCAGCAAGTATAGCTATGTTAGAAATATCATTTTTAAGTTCATTCATAACTTTTTCTTTTTCTTGTACTATATCTTTATTAGCTCTTTCTTTTAAGCTAGTTGCTTCTTCTTTAGCAGTAGATATTATTTCATCAGACTTTTGTTCAGCTCTAAGAGTTGCTTGCTTAATGATTTCTTGACCTTCATTTTTCGCAACTGCAAGCTTTTGTTCATATTCAGCTTTTAAAGCTAAACCTTCATTTTTTGCTTGCTCTCCCGTAGCTATATCTGATTTTATTGCATTTTCTCTAGCATCTATGATATTCAAAACTGGTTTGAATAAAATTTTTCTTAGTATCCAAAATAGAACAACTGTATTTACTATCTGAATAGCTAATTCCCAAGTTATGGTTACTACTGGTTTAAAACCCATCTACTAATCCTCCTTTCCATCATCCATAATTTATAGTTAGGAGAGTAATTTATAATTTCTCCTAACTATAAAATCTTATTACAAATCGTCTTCAATTCTATATCCATGGATTAGCGAATATTAAGATTATAGATATAACAAGACCATATATACCTGTAGACTCTGCAACCGCAGCACCTAATAGCATTGTAGAGATTATATCTCCTTTAGCTTCTGGTTGATTACCAACAGCTTCTGCACCTTTACCAGCTGCATATCCTTGACCTATACCTGCACCTATACCAGATATAACTGCTATACCTGCACCTATTGCAGAACCTGCTATAGCGATTCCTTGTTGTAAAGTAGTAATTTCCATAATTTTAATCCTCCTCGAATTTTAACTTTTATTTTTTATTTTTATTCTAATATGCTAATATGTAATTTGCATATATTTTTACTCTGTTGAGTTTGAAACAAATACCATTGTAAGCATTATGAATATAAATGCTTGCAAACATCCTGCAAATAAATCAAAATACAAATGTAATGGTACTGGTATTAATAGTTGTAAGAATGGAATTGAAACATTCGGTATCAATGATGATATGAATGCTAATAATTGATAAAGTAATCCCATAATTACTGTTCCTCCTAAAATGTTACCAAATGGACGGAATGTAAGCGATATTGGTCTAGCAAATTCACCTACTATATTAAGTGGTAATAGGAACGGAACTGGTTCTAATAAACCTTTAAAGTATCCTGGCCCTTTAGCTTTAACCCCTTCGTAGTAAATTAAGAAGCAAGTAATTAAAGCCCAGGCTAAAGTTGTGTCTACATCAGTAGTTGGTGACTTAAAACCTAATAAACCAATCAAGTTGGAACATACGAAGAAAAGAAATAAAGATCCAATATAAGGGAATATATTAGGCATTCTTTTTTCTATATCATCACCCATGTTTCCATGAATAAGGCCTCTAAGTGACCCAACGGCATACTCTAACATAATTTGTCTCTTTGTAGTTGGTACTGGTTGTAGATTTCTTGTTAATAAAAATGCTATTATTATTAAACCTACCATTATAATCCAACTAGTTACAACAGTTTCACTAATTTTAAAACCATTTGCAAATTCAATGACCCATTGTGTATACTTCACTTATTTATACCTCCTTTCTCGATATTCTTGATATTATAAGTTTTTTTATAAATATAACAATCTGAGTACTTATTAATCCTAAGACTGTACCTATAACATGTATATTAGGATTCCTTACTGAAACAAATAAAACTACTGCTACAATAAACATCCTTATCAAATATCTAATTCCGGAATAAGCTTGAGCTCTTCCTGGTGGCATATCTGCTGCTTTTTCCATAGTAATCGCTAATAACCTAAAATTAAGTATTGCAATTATACTACCAAAAACAACTCCCAATATTACGTGAATTGATTGTTTAGAAATAACTAAAGATATTATTCCTATTATAATGGCATATATACATATACCCTTTGTTATTTCTTTAACTTCTTGTTGTACTTTTATATCCATAATCTATCACTTCCTTTTTGTGTATCCAATTACAGTTTTATATACAGACATAAAAGCTCCTCCTACTCCCAATACTAAAAATATTAGCATAAAAATAGGTTCTGTATTTAATTTATCATCGATAAATTTGCCTATAAAAAAACATCCAAATATGGAAACCACCATCATAATGCCTAGCTGGCTCATTAAAGAAAGCATTTGTGCTATTTGTGCACTTGTACTTTTTTTATTACTCATATAAAACTATGCTCCTCTATACTAAGAATATAGTTATTTTATCTATAATAAGGAATCTACTTAATTAATAGATTCCTTAAGATATACTATTTAGTACCAAATAATCTATCTCCAGCATCTCCTAATCCTGGAACTATGTACCCGTGATCATTTAATTTTTCATCTATAGCTGCTACATATATATCTACATCATTGTGATATTTTTGTACTTCAGCTATTCCTTCTGGAGCTGCAACTAAGTTAACTAACTTTATACTTTTTGCTCCCTTTGCTTTTAAAACATCTATAGCTGCCACTGCTGAACCACCTGTTGCAAGCATTGGGTCAACTACTATCATTTCTCTCTCATCTATATCTTGTGGAAATTTAGAATAATATTCAACTGGCTTTAATGTTTCAGGATCTCTATAAAGTCCTAAGTGACCAACTTTAGCTGCTGGTATTAAGCTTATAAATCCATCAACCATTCCAAGTCCTGCTCTTAATATAGGTACTATTCCTAATTTTTTACCTGATATCATTTTTTGAGTAGTTTTTACAACAGGTGTTTCTATTTCTACATCAACTAGTTGTAAATCTCTAGTAACTTCGTATCCCATTAACATTGTTATTTCTGTTAATAATTCCCTGAAATCCTTTGATCCAGTTTCTTTATCTCTCATTATTGTTAATTTGTGTTGTATTAACGGATGATCCGTAACTATAACTTTGCTCATTACTATTTAAACCTCCTATTTATTATGCTTTTCTTCTATATCAACTATCATGTTAACTCTTCTTAAGTGTCTATCTCCTTCAAATTCTGTATTAATCCAAGCCTCTACTATTTCTAATGCAAGACCTCTTCCTAATACTCTTTCTCCAAGAGATAACATATTTGCATTGTTGTGTGCCTTCGACATTTTTGCAGAAAAAACATCTGAGACAACAGCACATCTTATGCCAGGCACTTTATTTGCTGCTAAAGATATACCTATTCCTGTCCCACAACATACAATTCCATAATCTACTTCTTTTGAAATAACTGCATTGGCAACTTTTTCACCATATATTGGATAATCCACTGAATCTTGTGCATTATTCGTCCCAAAATCTATGTACTCTATTCCTTTTGATTCTAGAAAATCAATAATATCTGATTTTAAATTAAATCCTCCATGGTCACATCCCAAACCTATTCTCATAATTAGAACTCCTTTTTAGTATGTAAAGTAATTATATTTTAAAACTTGTGATAATTATTTCAATCACATAGCATTTTTTATGTTTGATTTTTTTTTAACTAGTTTATTTAATTATACATAATTTTTTATTAATACTCCATAGAAAAGCATAACTTTTTTTAATATTTTATTAGTTTTTATTTGAATTTTTTTCAGAATTTTCTAAATTTAACGAAATTTGTATATTATTCGATTAAAAATATCATTGTTAATTTTATAATAATCCTTTTTTAACTTTTCTACTTCATATTTTTATTATTTTATACTTTTATTATTTTATACCCAGCAGATTTGAGCAATCTATTCATTATAGCTCTACCAACCCCAACATTAGAAAACTCCTCTGTATATACAATATCATATTTATTGTCATCTGCGGTAATAAGTGCATTAAATAAATTTGACGCAACTTCTTCCAAATTTCGACCTAATACTATTGTATCACAATTATACTTGTTATTATTCTCCTCCAAGCACATTACCGCACATTTTAATCCTTTTTTAGCGCCATCATAAGATAATTCATTTGCTTTTTTTACAACATTATCTATATCGCCCGATAAAATATATACATCTGCATTTGGTGAGTAGTGCTTGTATTTCATTCCTGGTGCTTTAGCCTTGATATTATCTTCCTTTTTTTCTAAGGCTGGATCAATATTTACCTGACCAATAACTTTTTCTAAATCTTCTTTTGTCACACTACCTGGTCTTAATATAGTAGGAATATCGTTTGTCAGGTCTAATACTGTTGATTCTAAACCAAACTTGCAATCTCCTCCCAAAATTATTCCATCTACTCTATCATTCATTTCTTCATGCACATGCTTACCTCTTGTAGGTGATGGCCTTCCTGAAATATTGGCAGATGGAGCAGCAATAGGCAATTTAACTTCTTCTAAAAGGGCCTTTGCAATAGGATTAGAAGGCATTCTAATTGCAACTGTATCCAAACCACCACTAGTTCTCATTGGTACTATATCTTTTTTCTTCAATATAATAGTTATTGGACCTGGCCAAAATTTATCCATTATAATCTGTGCATTTTCATTTATGTCCTTTGCTAGGTCATTGACTTGCTTTGTATCATATATATGTACTATTAACGGATTATCACTAGGTCTGCCTTTTGCCTCATAAATTTTACTTACTGCATTTTCATCAAGAGCATTTGCGCCTAATCCATAAACGGTTTCTGTAGGAAATATTACTGTTTTTCCTTCTTTTAACATTTCTGCTTGTTTTTTTATTTCCTCTTTGTTTATATGTTTTTCGTCAATTCTACTTATAAATGTCATCTTATTTCTCACTCCCTTCTTAAGTAAATCTATATACAATATACAATTATTGTTCCTGTTAAAAAGCCTATTATACTATATAGGCTCTTTGATTTTGGCATTATTTCATCTAAAACTACAAATAACATAGTTCCTGCTGCTAAAGATAAAAATACTCCAATTAAAGATTTAAAAATACCTGCAAAATATACTCCTAAAAAGCTACCTATCCCCATAGGGATACCTGCTATAAATGTAAATAAAATTATTTTTTTTGCAGGCACTCTAGCACCAGCCAAACTAAGAGCTGTGGCCAGACCCTCCGGTATATTATGTATTCCAATTACTATAGCAAGAGTAATACCTAAAGTTTGTGCTGATACAAAGGATGACCCTATTGCCAATCCTTCTGGGAGATTATGTAGTAGTATACTTATAAATATTAAATATCCTGACTTCATATCTCCAGTAAAGTCTAGTCTACTTTTAATAAACATTGTTAGTAATACTCCCATAAATGTAAATACTACTGTATAAATTAAACCACTTGATTCCATTGCCTCTTTCATCAAATCAAAAACTACTACAGCTAACATAATACCGCCAGAAAACCCCATACAAAAATTAAGATACCTGTCTACTTCTTTTCTAAATATTGCAGATAGTATTCCACCAATCCCTGTACCTAATACCCCAGCTAATAGTCCTATCAATGTGACTTTTAGTATCATTATATTTTATTCCCCTCATACTTATATTTTAATATATCACTATATTCAATTATATTTAAGTGGTTATAGAAAAAATCCCTAAAAATTTAGGGATTTTATATTGCTGTCATCTTTTTAGTTTGGTCTTCCGTAATTAGCGCATCTATCATTTCGTCAATATCACCATCTAAAAATTGTTCTAACTTATAAAGAGTTAAGTTTATTCTATGGTCACTTACTCTACCTTGTGGATAGTTGTAAGTTCTTATTCTCTCAGATCTATCTCCCGTACCAACCTGACTCTTTCTTTCTGCTGCAACTTCGTCATGTTGTTCTGATAGAGCTTTATCATAAAGCCTAGCTTTTAATACTTTTAAAGCTTTTTCTTTATTTTTTAATTGTGATTTTTCATCTTGACAAGATACAACCTCTCCAGTAGGCAAGTGCGTTATTCTAACAGCTGAATCAGTTGTATTTACACATTGTCCACCATTTCCCGATGCACGGAATACGTCTATTCTTAAATCATTTGGGTTTATTTCTACTTCTACACCTTCTACTTCTGGTAAAACTGCAACTGTAGCAGTTGATGTATGGATTCTTCCTCCAGATTCAGTAGCTGGTATTCTTTGAACTCTATGAACTCCTGACTCATATTTAAGTCTTGAGTAAGCACCTTTACCTTTTATTAAGAAAGATACTTCTTTGTACCCTCCAACACCAGTATCACTAGCACTTAAAAGTTCCATTTTCCATCTTCTTCTTTCAGCATATCTAGAATACATTCTGAATAAGTTACCTGCAAATAGAGCTGCTTCATCTCCACCTGCTCCACCTCTTATCTCAACTATAACGTTCTTCTCATCATTAGGATCTTTTGGTAATAAAAGAATTTTTAATTCTCCTTCTAATGGTTCAACCTGACCTTCTAATTCAGATATTTCCATTTTAGCTAACTCTCTTAGTTCCTCATCAGACTCTTCTTCCAAAATAGCTTTAGATTCACTAAGGTCATTTAATACATTTTTATATTCTCTGTATTTATGAACGATAGGTTCTAAATCTGCATGTTCTTTCATATACTTTTGCCAAACTTTTTGGTCATTTATTATTTCCATATCACTGATTTTTTCAGTTAAATCTATATATTTATCTTCTAAAACCTGTAGCTTGTTTAACATACTTTTCACCTCTTTTATTCGTACAATCTCAGCATTTTATTATATCATAAAATATTTCCTATAACAACTCTATCAATTTGTTGTAAATCTTTTCTAGTATATATATTAGTATATCCATTTGACTTCATTAACTTACTGACTTCCTCTCTTTGATCATGACCCACTTCATAAGCTAAAATTCCACCTTTATTAAGATATTTTTTAGCTTGTGTAGTTATAGCCCTATAAAAATCTAAACCATCTATTCCACCTTCTAATGCACTATACGGTTCAAAATCCTTAACTTGTTTGTCTAAAGTTTCGATAACTTCTCTTTTTATATATGGAGGATTGGACACTATTATATCAAATCTCATACTATCATCTATATTAGTAAATAAATCTGACTTAATAAAGGTTATTCTATCATTTACATTATTACTCTTAGCATTTTTTTTACCAATTTCCAAGGCTATATCTGATATATCTACAGAAGTAATTTTAGCACTCTCTAAGTATTTTGCTAAACTTACAGTAATAGCTCCAGAACCTGTGCCTATATCAAGTATATTTATAGGTCCTTTATTTTTTCCTAGTTCAATAACTTCTTCTACTAATATTTCTGTGTCTGGTCTTGGTATTAAAACACCTTCTTGAACATAAAAGTCTAGTCCCATAAATTCACGATTTTCTACAATATAAGCAATGGGTCTATTATTTAATCTTTCATTAATAAATTTACTAAATAGTTTTTCTTCATTTTCACTTAAAGATTTCTCTAAGTTTAAAAGTATATATAATCTATCTACACCAAGGACTTTTTGTAGTAATATTTCCACATCAAGTCTCGGTGTGGGACTTATTTCTTCAAGTTCTCTTGAATATCTTATAATTATTTCCTTAATAGTCATAAGCTTCTCCCTTATTTTTCTTAAATTACAGCCTTTAATGCTTTTATTGCTACCTCTAATTGTTCATCATTTGGTTCCTTTGTAGTAATATGTTGAAGCATCATTCCTGGATAAGCAACAATTTTACTTAATATATTATTATATTTCCCAAGAAATTTTATTATTTCATAGGATATGCCAGCAACTATAGGTATGCATAATATTCTCATTGCTATTCTAGCTAAAATATTTGGCCATCCAAAGAAAGAAAATAATATAATTGATGTTGCCATTACTATAAATAAGAAGTTTGTACCACATCTAGGATGTAGCGTTGTAAATTTTCTTGCATTTTCTACTGTTAATTCTAAGTTACTTTCATAGCAATAAATAGCCTTATGCTCTGCTCCATGATACATAAAGGTTCTTTTTATATCTTCGTTTCTAGATATTAACAACATGTATAATATTAATATACATATTCTGACTAAACCTTCAATCAAATTAAGCATTATGTTGTTGTGTACAAATGATGAAAATAATCCTCCTATAGATGTTGGAATTAATACAAATAATCCAACAGAAAGAATCATTGCTAAAATAAGAGATACTGCCATAATTGCATCATTGGCTTTATCTTTAAATATTCTTTTTAGAAACTTATCTATTGCATCTTCCTCTTCCTCTTCTTCTAAGAAAAATTCTGATGAATAGTTTAAGCTTTTCATACCTTCTATCATCGTTTCAAATAAAACAAATGAACCTCTTAAAAAAGGTATTTTATCAATTTTTCTATCTTTTATCCAACTTTTTATTCTCTCTTTTTTTAATTCAATTTCTCCATTACTTTTTCTAACAGCAATTGCTCTGTAATTTTTAGACTGCATCATAACGCCTTCAATTACAGCTTGCCCTCCAACGCTTTGCTTTTTCATGGTAATACCCCTCATAATAATTTTTCTAACACTAAAACTATTATAATATAAAAATTCCCCTTAGAGTATTATATTATACTTTTAAGGGGTTAATAATTTATTTCACCGCATGACACTTTCTGCATCTGGCTTCATAACTCTCTACAGCACCTACTTGAATAATAGGATCATCATATCTTGCTGGTTTTCCATCTATTAATCTTTGTGATCTTGTTGCTGGTTGACCACACACAGAGCAAATAGCTTGAATCTTATCTACAAATTCTGCAACTGCTAAAAGTCTTGGTGTAGGACCAAATGGTTCTCCCTTGAAATCCATATCTAGACCTGCTGCAATAACTCTTACTCCCTTGTTAGCTAAGTCAACAGCAATATCTACTATTTCTTCATCAAAAAATTGCACTTCATCTATGCCAACAACTCGAACATCTTCATCTATTAAATCATAAATACTCGATGCTTCTTTTATTGGAATAGCTTCTATACTGTCCCCACTATGAGATACAACATCTTTCTTACTATATCTATCATCTATATGAGGTTTAAATACAATAATATTTTGTTTTGCAATTTTAGCTCTTTTTAATCTTCTTATTAATTCTTCGCTCTTTCCACTATACATAGGTCCAACTACTACTTCAATATAACCATGGTTTACTGGTCTATACATATTTTCGAACCTCCTAAGCTTTTATCTAATGTTATTATTGATAATATTCTAAAATTATGTATTTTTTAGTAATTAGGGAAATAAAATAGGGGTTGGATAACCAACCCCTTTTTTTACAATAATTAATCCATTTGGAATCTCTTTTTGAATTTGTCGATTCTTCCACCTTTTTCTATGTTCTTTTGCTTTCCAGTATAGAAAGGATGGCACTCTGAACATATTTCAACTCTTATTTCGTCCTTAGTTGAACCAGCCATGAAAGTATTTCCACATGCACAGTGTACTTCAACTGCATCGTATTTTGGTTGTATATCTTTTTGCATTCTTAGTCACCTCTTTTTCAATTATATTCTAAATTAATTATATTAATTTTAAGTTTTCATCTTCAACTACATCATTATATCACATGTTTTTTAGTGATACAAGGATTTTTGTATTTCTTAACCATATGATTTTAGGTTTATAGTTTTTACTTAATACTTCTTATAAATTCTTCATTATTCTTTGTTTTCTTCAATGCATCAATTAAGTTATCTGTAACTTCTAATATAGAATTATTGCTCATTTCTTTTCTTAACTTCCATAAAGCTGTTTTTTCTTCTTCTGTAAGTAATAAGTCTTCTCTTCTTGTTCCTGACTTATAAATATCTACAGCAGGGAATATTCTCTTCTCAGCAAGCTTTCTATCTAGATGTAACTCCATATTACCAGTTCCTTTGAATTCTTCGAAAATTACATCATCCATTCTAGAACCCGTTTCTACTAATGCAGTTGCAAGTATGGTTAATGAACCACCTTGTCTAATATTTCTAGCTGCTCCGAAGAATTTTTTAGGTCCATGTAACGCACCTGGATCAAGACCTCCTGATAGAGTTCTTCCTGTTGGTGATATTGTTAAGTTATAAGCTCTTGCTAATCTTGTTATACTATCAAGAAGTATTACAACATCTTTTCCGTGTTCCACAAGTCTTTGAGCTCTATTTAATACCATTTCTGCTACTTTAACATGATGATTTGATACTTGATCAAATGTTGAATAAATAACATCTCCATTAATAGATTCTCTCATATCTGTAACTTCTTCTGGTCTTTCATCTATTAGTAACACTATTAATTCCACATTAGGATGGTTTTTAGCAATACTATTAGCTACACTTTTAAGAAGTATGGTTTTACCTGCCTTTGGTGGAGCAACTATAAGACCTCTTTGCCCCTTTCCTATTGGCGAAATTAAGTCGATTAATCTAGTTGATATTTCATTTTGACTTTTTTCAAGTGTTAGTCTTTCTTCTGGATATATTGGTGTTAAGTTAACAAATGATTTTCTATTTATACAAGTTTCTGGGTTTTCCTCATTAACTTTCTGTACAAATAATAATGCTCTAAACTTTTCTCCTGTTTTTGGATGTCTTGTTATACCTCTGACTTTATCTCCTGTTTGAAGATTAAATCTTCTTATTTGAGATGGAGAAACATATACGTCTTCATCTGTAGATTGATAGTTAGATCCTCTCAAGAAACCAAATCCATCAGGAAGTATTTCTAAAACCCCAACTACTTCATCATCCTTAGAAGTGTTGAACTCATTAACTATTTTAGATTCTTCAACAACTTTTGGTACATAGTTACCTTTATTATTTCTCTGATTTCTATTTTCCATACTTGAAGTTTTATTGTTATTGTTATTGTTGAAATTACGAGAATTGTTTTGATTTTCTCTACTATGAGTTTTTACATAAGATCTATTGTCTAATTTATCACCAGTTTTAATATTTTCCGTATCACTATTTCTATTAATAAACTGTTTACTTCTGTCCCCACTATTATTAGTATTTTCTCTTCCCTGTTTTTGTTCTTTAGCCTCTATATCTTCATTAATATATTCTTTATTTATACTTACTTCATTATTACCTAATATCTTCTTGTCTTTTTCATTGTTATCTTTTGAGTTGCTCTTAATTAACTCAATTAACTCATTTTTTTTATATTTAGTAACCGATTTTATATCTAAGTCCTTAGCTATTTGTCTAAGTTCTGCTAAAGTCTTTTTACTCAATTCTTCCATTGTTATATTTTCCAAATTCAAAGGAACCTCCTAACATTTTATTTAAGGCTGTAATTAAATTTTAATTTTATAGGGAATATAGGGCGTGAAAAAGAAAAGTAATTATTTTTAAATATGAAATTTAATAAACTAATAATATCACTATTAAATATCATGGTCAACACGTAAAACTCCTAGTTCTTATCTTTTTTATTATTTTTACTATTATTTGTAAATTTATTCATAAAAATAAAAAATTGCTTCCTTACCACTGTATAAGTACTATTCTTAATGTCGCCAATAAGATGTCTTTGATTTACATGTATGCCAATCATTTACTACTCCTTCAGACAACCTTGTTACTCTGTTAAAAGTAGTCTAGAATTATAAAAAAAGTGGACAACTTGCCCACTTCTTATTTATTCCATATTATATTTTTTCATTAAATCAACAAGTATTTCGTTTTTATCAAGGTTATGCGTTGCATCTACAAATCTTATTGTTCCTGTCTTTCCTCTCATTACAATAGATTCAGTTTTAGCTTTATTGTCTCCTACATTTATTACACCTTTTAATAAATTGCCTTCCGTAATTCCTGTAGCAGCAAAGAATAAATCATCACCTTTAGCTAAATCTTCTAAAGTTAATTTCTTTTCTATATCTTCATCAGATAATCCCATTTCATGACATCTATTTCTTTCTTGTTCACTCATAGGATAAATTTGAGCTTGCATATCTCCACCCATACATTTTATAGCTGCTGCTGTTATTACACCTTCTGGGCCTCCTCCGATTCCCATAAGTATATCTACACCTGTTTCTTCAAAACAAGTAGCAATACCTGTAGCTACATCTCCATCACCGAACATTCTTATTTGGCAACCTAATTTTCTAGCCGGTTCGATTATATAATTATGTCTTTCTCTATCTTGTGTCATTATTGTCATTTGTGTAGTTTTTTTACCTAAAGCTTTTGCCACACTTAATATATTTTCTTCAACGCTTTTATCTAAATCTATGCATCCTTTCGCTTTTGGCCCAACAACAATTTTTTTCATATATGTGTCTGGCGCATGAAGTAGGGAGCCTTTCTTTCCAACCGCTATTACGGATATAGCATTTGGTAGCCCTTTTGCTATTAATGTAGTTCCATCAAGTGGATCTACAGCTATATCTACTTCCATAGAATCTTCTGTTTGTAATCCAACTTTTTCCCCTATATATAGCATTGGTGCTTCATCTAATTCACCTTCACCAATAACTACTTCTCCATTAATTTTTATAGATTCAAAAGCTCTTCTCATTGCTTCTACAGCAGCACCATCTGCTCCATTTTTATCTCCTCTTCCCATAAACTGAGAAGATACTAAGGCTGCTGCTTCCGTTACTCTTACAAGTTCTAATGCTAAATTTCTATCCATTAATCTGCCCTCTCCTTTACTATATTACATAGAAAATTATATATTATATACTTATCTTAGTAAATAGTGTATTATATATTTGTTTTATATTTACTATTCTTAATAATATGATATACTATACATTTTATTGTATAACTTTAGATAAATTATGTATTTGTTAATGCTAAAAATTTGCTTCACTTAAGCAACCGTATAAACCCTACACTTCAAGAAACTATCTTGTTCAAGTCAATTAGGTTGGGAATAAAAGGATAAAAGCATCCCAAAATATTTAAACTAATATTTTGGAATGCTTTTTTATAAAATAATATTTAAAAATATTGCTATAAAGATTACTTTGCATATTTAACTATAATATCACGAAGTATTTCAGTAGCACCTAATCCACCTCTATCATTGTAGTATTTAGCAAATCTTTCATCTGCTACATACATCTCTGCTAACCCAACATGAGCTTCAGTTGAGTATACTTGTCCTGAAAAACATAACCAATCCTTATGTTTTTCATATACATTTTTTGCATCTTCAGAATCTAAATCATTATTGTTTATAACTACTGCTAATGATTTAAACATTTCATCCTCTATTTCTTGCATTTTTTTTATATCTTCCTCATTCATATTCATCCATTTTTTATTAGATGATTCTACAATATCTCTTCCGTATTTTTCTCTAATTTCTTTTCCATATTTAGCTTCATTTTCCTCTAATTTATTATTTTTAAATACTTCAAACTTTTCTTTATTTGACATCTCTCTCTCTCCTTTTTTATGATCTAATGTTTTTTCAACTATTAAAATTAATTCTTCAAGTTGATTTTTTCTTGAAATAAGTTGATTATAATGTTCCTCTAATGCATTACAAATATTGAAGCTTGGTTGGTATATTAGCTTTTGTATATCTTCTAATTTCATATCTATAGATTTATAAAGTAATATTTGTTGCAGTAAATCCACTTCTCTTTCTCCATATATACGATATCCTGATGAGTTTATACGACAAGGCTTAAGTAGACCGATTTCATCATAGTATCTAAGTGTCCTAATACTAACACCAGACAGCTCTGCAAACTTCTTTGATGTATATTCCATTTACTCACCTCCTACAACTTTATAATAAAGGGTTACCTAACGTCGGGGTCAATATCTTTTTTATATTTTTCAACTTATTTTATTATTTATCTAAGACCTGTTAATATATTTTATATTTATAATTTATTTCATAAAAAATTCACTTTGATCATGTCAGCAATGAATAAAATATTTATCCTTCATGTAGCTTAGAGATTACACTATTTTTTAAGCTTAGCAAATAATATACTATAATAAAAAAAGCTAGTCTTAAAAGACCAGCTTTTTCTCTATAATGACGATGCTAACATTCTTATTAACGTAGATATACTTGTTAATATAAAAATCACAGCTATTCCTATTGCTAGAACTTTAGTCATTTTTTTTTGTATATTTTTAGCCATATGAATCACCTCTCTAAATTTTATAACTATTTTTTATCAGCGTCTTCAAGGCTAACTTTTTTAAGATATTTTATAAAATCATCTCTTAACTCATCTTTTTTAAGAGCAAAATCTACAGTGGCTTCTAGGAAACCTAATTTGTCGCCCACATCGTATCTTCTTCCCTCAAAATTATATGCATACATAGCCTCTTTTTTAGATAGTCTTTTTAAGGCGTCTGTTAACTGGACTTCTCCACCCTTTCCTATAGGTAAATCTTCTAATATATCAAATATTTCAGGTGTAATTATGTACCTTCCTAAAATAGCAATATTAGAAGGAGCTTTATCTATATCAGGCTTTTCAACTAGATCCTTAACTTTGTAAACTCTATCTTCTATATGTTTTGCATCTATTATACCATACTTATTTACATTTTCACTTTCAACTGTTTGAACTCCAAGAATAGTAGTTCTATATTCTTCGTAAGCATCCATAAGTTGTCTTAAGCATGGAACATCGTTATCTACGATATCATCTCCAAGCATAACTGCAAAAGGTTCATCTCCTATGAAACTTCTTGCACAGTATATGGCATCTCCAAGCCCCTTAGGTTCCTTTTGTCTTATATAATAGATGTTTATCATCTTAGATATATCTCTAACTATTTCTAGCAATTCTGTCTTTCCTTTTTGTTCAAGTTCTAATTCTAACTCTACGGATTTATCAAAATGATCTTCAATAGATTTTTTATTTTTACCAGTTATTATTAATATTTCCTCTATTCCAGAAGCCACAGCTTCCTCAATTATATATTGCAAGGTTGGTTTATCAACAATAGGTAACATTTCTTTTGGTTGAGCCTTTGTTGCTGGTAGAAATCTTGTACCAAGTCCTGCAGCAGGTATAACCGCTTTTCTTATCTTCCTTTGCATAATGTTATTCCCTCCAATAATCTTAAATACAATAAGTTATATTCATGTTTATTTTATCATTATACTCATACTTTTGTCATGTTTATTATTAGCTAAACAATTATTGTTGCGATAGTAGTTTTTCTAACTCATCTACCAATTGATCAAATTTTTCTATAGTATTTTTAATAGGTTTTTGACTATTTAAATCAACATTATTAGATTTTAATAGATTTAAAGGATAATCTGAACCACCTTTTTTAAGGAAATTCAAATAATTATCTGGTCCGTTTTTAAGTATGTCTTGAGCACAAGTAACCGCACTACAGCATCCTGCTGCATATTTATATACATAAAAACTATTATAGAAATGAGGTATTCTAGCCCAGCCTACCATAGATAGTGGATCTACTTCAAAATCATCTCCATAGTATTTTTTTAATAGCATAGACCATTTATCATTTAATACTAATGCATTTAGTTGTTTATTATTTTCTGCAGCTTCATGTATATAGTCTTCAAACTCAGCGTACATACTTTGTGTATATAGTGTATTTTTTATAAAATCTAAATACATGCTAATATAATAAGCTTTTTCTTTATTATTTCTTGCGTTTTTAATCAAATTTTCATAAAGAAGCACTTCATTAGTTGTTGATGCTACTTCATGAGTAAAAATAGATGGAGAAGAATTATAAAAATTTTGATTTTTAGAGCTTAAATATTCGTAAACTCCATGACCAAGTTCATGAATTAATGTAGATACCCCTCCTATAGAGCTATTGTAGTTAAGCAGTATATAAGGATGATTGTCATATACTGATAAGCAGTATCCTCCGCTAACTTTATTTTCTTTAGAATATACATCTACCCATCTTTCATTAAATGCCTTGTAAACTACGCTTCCATATGCATCACCCAAAGGTGTTAAAGCAGAATAAACCATCTCTTGTGCTTTATCATAAGAAACAACATCTTCACATTCGTTAACAATAGGCACAAACATATCGTAGTAATATACTTTATCTAAGTTTAATACTTTTTTTCTAAGGCTAATATACTTATGTAAGCTATCTGTATTTTTGCTTACAGTATTTATTAACCCTTTATAAACCTTTTCATCTATATTCTCTGAGTCTAAATACATTTGCAAAGACGAATCATAATTTCTCACTGTAGAATAAAAAATATTTTTATTAACCTGTCCACCTAACAATCCTGCTAAAGTATTTACATTGTCGTTATATGGCAAAAATTCATTTCTATAAGCTTCCACTCTTTTTTCTCTATTATAATCTTGTATAGCATTTTCGTATTCTGCAGGAGTTATATTAGTTTTCTTATCCATGTTTCTAAACAAATCATAAACATTACTAGGTAGTCCATTTATAGACGACATGTTTGATAATATATTTTCGCTCTTATCATCTAAATAATGTTTTTTGTTTCTTCTAATATCTTTTATATACATACCATACTTATTATAAATTTTTTTATCGGATAGGTATTTATTGCAATCTTTATCTGATAATTTAAGTATTTCTAACTCCAACTGAGATGTGATATTTATATACCTAGAATAAGTTTTCTTAATTTCTTCTGTCATGTTTAAATATTCATATGAATTCTTATTTAAATCTTTTTTTAACTTAGCATAAGCTGATAGAGCGTTTAGCTTTATATCAAGTTTTTCTTTTATTCCCATTCCTAGAGATAAATGAGTTTTTGATTTTGTTAATTTTCCTATATAATTTTCCAGTTCATTCATCTCTTTATTAAATCTTTTTAAATCTTTTGACCATTCATCATCATTTTTATATAAGGTATATAAATTCCAACAATACTTACTATAATCAATTTCTTTTTTGGGTTTCTCTTCATCTTTTTCATTTTGCGCAAAAACTGCTACACAATTATGATAAATATCTTGTCTTGTAGTATAAATCCCAAATAATAATAAAACGATTAATAATTTTAATAACTTTCTGCCCATAAAAAGCCACCCTTTCATCAAGTTACTTAATAATAGGATGGCTCATTTTTTACAAATTATTCAATTTTACATACTGTGTATAACCAATACTTATCCACAATGTTATTCACATATCAACACCCTTTCTTTTTAATGTGTTTTAGTATTTTCAATGGTTTTATATTAATAAAATTATATTACTTCACCATATTCCTCCTATTTATCAACATTTTTTACAATCTTATCAACAAAATTTATAGATATTTATACTTTTTTGTTGATATTTATATTTTAATTGCTGACAACTCTAGTTACCAACACGGTCATATCATCATCTACCTCTCCAAGCTGTAATTCTAGAGCTCGGTCTAAAATTTGATTCGCGATTTCCTTCGGATTAGTTGTTGTTAATTTTTTTAGGAAGTATATTAACCAATTTTCTCCAAAGTCATTATTCTTACCAGCATCAACAATTCCATCAGAGACCATTATTATAAAATCACCATTCTTTATTTTAACATTGTGTCTATCTAAGTTTATCTCAGACAAAATTCCAACAGGTAGTGAAGACGATGAAATTATATCTACATCCTTATTTTCTCTACTAATATATGTTGAGCAAGCACCCATTTTAACAGTTTCCAATCTTCCTTTTTTCAAATCAACTATACCTAAATCCAGCGTAGAAAAAATTTCTTCAGATGATTTAAGTAAAAGCATATTGTTTATTGTGTTTATGACTATCTCTTTTTCAATTTTAGCTTCCATCATATTTTCCAAAATGTCTATAGTAACAGATGATTCATCATATGCCTTTTTACCTTTGCCCATACCATCACTTATTGCCATCATATATTTGCCATCGTATATCTCCATAAATGTATAATTGTCTCCACAGAATATATGACCATCTCGGGACATGGTTGCTACCTCTGTGACCACCTTAAATTTCTCAGCTTTTGTAAAAATCACCTTACAATTTTCTCCTAAACAATGACACCCGATCTTTTGAATATCTAAAGATTCTCCTACAAAATCAGAAATAATTTTTAATAATTTCTCATCACATAAGCAACCATCTGTGCAGTTTTTCATTTCGATGGCGATTTTAAAATCATCGCTATTTTCTTGAATATAATTAACCTTGTCCACAATTATGTTATATCTTTGTAATTCATCAAAGATTTCTTTTTCCTTATCCAAATTTAACATAATATCGTGCTCCAAACCTTTGGATATACATTCTATGGATTTGGATATGTCTTTTATTTGTTTTGATATAACTTTTCTACTTTCACTTAGTTTCATACTCCAATCATAGTCTAGAGCATATAATTTATAATAATAATTAGCTACTCTTACAATTAGCTCTGGCTTCATACACTCTTTCCTAAAATTTTCTGGAATATCTCTTGTACTTATCTCACCATCCTCTATTTTTTCAATTATTTCATATATTAAGTTGTAAGTATAATTAAATTTTGATTCCCAACAAATTCGCTGCATACTACAATATTGACATTCATCATTATGAATTAAATCAATTATTGTAGATATATCTCTTTGGTTTATTACTTTGTCTCTTTCTCTTACCTTGTCAAAAGTATTTGCTAACTCACTATATACCCTTTGTATATTCATAAGTTTGCTATTTGTTAAGTTTTTACTTCTTGTTATATATTCATAAACAGCTTCATTGGAGTCTACCTTGGTTTTTACTAATTTCTCCATCTTATTAAAAAATGATTTTGGTATTAGAGAAACTATTAAACACCCTATGGCTATATCAATTATTTGTGATAAATTTGAAGTTATTCCTGAAGTATAGGAATATATTATAATCCAACTTAATAAATACCCTAATATAGAGATATATTTATTTAATTTATTAAATGCCCCTGATACAAGGCCTGCAAAAGAATATACTCCCATATATAAGGCTGATACTACGTTAGATATCATAAAACCTAAACCAACAATAACTCCACTTGTAGCACCTAAAGTGGATCCTCCAAGTATAGATGCTATAAGTATTAACACAGTTGCTAAAACTCCTCTAGCTGAAACACCAAATAAACCTATATTGCCTATACCTATAATACTAAAGGCAATCAGTAGGCTGAGGGAAACTACCTCCTCGGGACTTATGTACATTTTATTCCTATTATTTATTAAGAACTTTGTCCCAAATGAAAATATATATGATGAAATAAACGTGACTACAAACTCCATAAAAACTATTATAAAATCGTATATGTTGTTATTACCATAATATGCTGTTTGTCCTAAAGACATAGGAAGTAATATTACAGCTCCTAGTAAACTTATCTTGGCTACAGAATCTAACTTTTTAATCCTATTACTAAAAGCCAAAATAATAACTAAACATATACTGTACTTAGCAACAGATGATATATCATTAAATGATAATAATATGCCCAACAAAGTTGACAAAAATACTTGATATTTATATTGATCTAATTTAACAAAAAATAAAAAGAATGCTATTCCAAAGGGTGCTACCCCATCCACAATGGTGAATCGACTAAGAAAAAACCCCAGCAGCATAAAAATCGCCGCCTTTGCATTTATATATTTATTTATTTTTAATTTATTTAAATTAATCCCTCTATTTTTTACAGCAGCTCCATTTCTCTCCATAAAAAATCTCCTCCTTTGTTTACAATGAATTATATCAAAGGGGAGAATTATATTTTGTCATAATTAGTTTTAGTATTCCTAAAAAATTAAGACATATTTTTTGAGTTTTGACACATTAAGCCTTCCAAATTATCGTACTCACTTATCATTATTTTTTCAAATTCTAACTTTTCCATTACAATATGTAATATTTTTACACCAGCCGTTATAATATCCGCTCGTTTTGACTGTAGGCCTTTTAAGGTTTTCTTATCACTTAATGTCATGATTTTTAAATTTTGTAGAATTTTTTCTAAATCTTTTTTTGTAACTACACTATTATGAACTTTTTCCATAGAATATACTTCTAATTGTTGATTCATAGCAGAAAGTGAAGTAATTGTTCCTCCAATCCCTACTAATTTGCTTATATTCATTGTTCTAAGCTTATCTATAGTAGATGATATGGTATCTTCAATAAAAGTTGTCATATCATTAAATTCTTCATCACTAATAGGATCTGCAGTAATAAATTTTTCTGTCATTCTTAGTGCTCCAACATTTTCACTTTTACAAAACTTAATTCCTTTCTCATTTCCAACTATAAACTCTGTAGAACCACCACCAATATCTATTACTAATATATCTTCTTTTTTGTCTCCTTCTGTGCCTTGCAGTACACCCATAAAGCCTAAATTAGATTCTTCTTCTCCACAAATTATCTTAACATCTATATCTGTTAATTTTTTTGCTTCCATAACAAACTCTTGTCCATTTTTACTATCTCTAAGGGCTGATGTTCCCATACAATATACTTTCTCACACTTTTCCTCTTTACATTTATCACAGAACTCTTTAAGAGCATTTAGATTTCTTTCTAAAGCATTTTTTGTAATATACCCTTCTTGATCAACTCCTTGACCTATTCTAGTTGTATTTATGTACTTCTTTCTATTTTTAATTTTATTGCCTTCACAATCTGCAATTAATAATCTCATGGAGTTTGTGCCAATATCGATTGTTCCTATTTTCATTTTTTCCTCCTTAGTCAAAATTCGCTCTGATCATATGCCCAACGAGATGCCTTTGAGCGACGTGTCTGCGAATTATTCCGCTATCACTTTAAGCCACTGCGTGGACGCCATGAAATCTCAGGCAACGACCTTGCTCAAATTAATAACTTATAATAATATATTATAAACGAAAAAGAGATAACTTAGTTATCTCTTTCACTAGAATCTACATATATTATTTCATTTGATTTAACCATGCCAAGCTGTTCTCTTGCCGACGATTCTAAATCGTTACTTTTACAAATCTTGTCTAACTTACTTATTTCCTCTTTAGTATCTTCTATCTGGTTGTTTATTTGTGCTATCTGGCCTTTATACTCATTTATTTTTCTAATTTGAAATATAAATCCAGTGATGATACTAAACACTAAAAAAAATACAAATAAGCTTAAAATCATATACTGCCCCATAAATCTTTTTAACATTTTTATCTTCATGCACCTACACCCTTTTTATTTTTTCTTTTTCTCTTAGTTGATAAAAGTATACTCGGTATATAACAAATGATATCAAAAATAAGGTGTATTGAATAGATAATAATGTAATACAAATTATTTAAAAAACTGACTATGTAATGTATAGTCTTTTTGAATAAGCTTGTTATAAAAGAAATTATTTTACTGAATATGATAAAAATATACTTGCTTATGGTGTTGTAATATAAAATAAAACCTAGAAATAAGGCTACAAAATGATAATATCTTAAGTCAAATCTTTCTAACAAATTGATTATTATAAAAATTACTGTAGTTATAATCATCCAAAATATAACATCAAAAATAAAAGATATTTTCTTTACTATTTTGAAATTCGTTCTTAATGCTCTGTAAAAATCAAACAATAGCCCTATTGCTATTCCACCATAAATAGTCAAGTAAAATATGCCTATATCTTCTACAAAGAATCCCATTATTTAAAAACCTTTTTCAAGAATTTTTCTTCAGGTTTTTTTTCTTTAGCATAATTTATAGAATTCACTGTACCTTCTACACTTATTATACTTTCTTCTAAATTTAGCTTATTCATATCCAAGCCTTCACCTTCAACAATAAGTCTTCCTGCTGAAGTTAAAAGCTCTATCCTCTTATCATTAAAAGAATATATATGATCTACTCCTGATATAACTAGACTAGATCTGTCTTTTAAACTTATACTATGTTCCATCATATCCCCCCAGTATATATAAATTACTCCTAATATAAATATACTGAGGTTATGTAAATATTATTCTATTATCTCATACATTTCTTTTGCTTCAGCTTTAAGGACATGTTCTTTTATTTCCGTTATTTTAAACTTCATTACTTTTTCTCCAAAAGTAATTTCTAATACATCACCTATATTCACTTCTGAAGATGATTTTGCTTGTTTTCCATTTATAGTAACTATTCCTTTATCACAAGCTTCTTTTGCCACCGTTCTTCTTTTTATTATTCTGGATACTTTTAAAAATTTATCTAGTCTCATATGACCTCCTTAGTATACAGAAAAAGTGTGGGAAGCCCACACTTTTATCTATTATAATTTCTATTATGTTCTTATTTGTTTATAGCTTCTTTTAAAACTTTTCCAGCTTTAAATACTGGAGCTTTTGAAGCAGGTATTTCTATAACTTGTTGTGGGTCTCTTGGGTTCCTTCCTTGTCTAGCAGCTCTTTCTCTAGTTTCGAAAGTACCAAATCCTACTAATTGTACTTTTTCCCCTCCAACTAATGCTTCCTCAACTGAAGCCATGAATGCATTTAATGCATCTTCTATTTGTTTTTTAGTTAATTCTAACTCACTTTTTTCTGCCATTTTTGATACTAATTCAGCTTTATTCATTATTTTTACCTCCTAAAATGTGTTAATATAAAACTCTTTTCTTGTAAGTTCTATATATTTATGAAATTTCCTTCTATTATTTATTGAAATTTAGCCTTTTCCCATAGTTTATCCATCTCTTCTAATGTCATTTCTTCCAATGTCTTATTCATTGCTTTAGCATTATCTTCTATAAATTTAAATCTTTTTATAAATTTCTTACTAGTTAAGTTTAATGCTTCTTCTGGATCAACTTGTAAAAATCTAGCTAAATTTACTATTGAAAATAATAAATCGCCTAACTCTTCCTTTATGTATTTTATATTCCTTGATTTACATTCGTCAAGTAGTTCTTTGTATTCTTCTTCAATTTTTTTACAAACATCGCCAATATTATCCCAGTCAAATCCTACTAGGGCAGCCTTATGTTGTATTTTTTCTGCTTTAGTTAGAGCCGGCAAAAATTGAGGAATCCTTTGTAAGCCCTCAGTTACACTGGTCTCACCTTTTTCCTTCTTTTTCAGTTCTTCCCATGTTTTATCAAATTTATTCATATCTATATCAACATTTTCAAAAACATGTGGATGCCTATGTATTAATTTGTTACAAATGCTACTTGATACGTCACCTAAGTTAAAGAATCCTTCTTCTTCTCCTATTTGACAATGAAATATAACTTGTAAAAGTACATCTCCCAACTCTTCAATTAACTCATCAATATCATCGTTGTCAACAGCTTGTACCACTTCATAGGCTTCTTCTATTAAATATTTTTTTAAAGACTCATGAGTTTGTTTTGCATCCCATTCACAACCTGATGGTCCTCTAAGCTTTTTCATTATATTTTGTAGGTCATGAACTGTATTATATAACTTTTTATCACTTTTTGGTATATATAAACTCGTTAAATAACTAAAAAGTTCAGGTTTCCTATCAAGTTCATATAGTTTTACATATGTTTTATTTTCTAAATCTTTTATTCCTGCACCATTTACTATACAAACTTCTTGTTCATCATCATAATGTTCCATTAATTTCAATTTAACATTTGATGCAATAAAGGAATCATATATTTGCGTTATTATAGTATTTGTATTTATGTCTATATAAGAATCTTCTAGCTCAAAAGCATCTAATAATTTAAATCCTTCTGCCGGGTCTACTCCTAGATAATTATACATAGCATCTACAAAGCTCATAGACGGTATTATATCCAGTTCTAGATTGTTTGCTATACATAAGTCTTCTATAATGCCTACAGTCTTCTCTGCAACGCGAGGATGACCTGGAACCGCATACACTAAATCTTCATTTTTCCCTTTTTCTACTATAAATTTTGCGATTTGTCCATATACTTCCTCAAAATTGTCTTCTTTTTCGTAAAAATAATCTAGAGCAGTATATTGAATTTTTTCTTGTAGCTGTTCTACCGTCGGATGTTTCTTAGTTCTTAAATAAACATTAGAACTAGAACTTATGGCTTCTAATGCACCTTGACTAATTAAGGAATAATCTCCAGGTCCTAGTCCTACAATAGATATTTTTCCCATTTTATTATCTCCTATATACGGATGGTAAGATTATATACTTTAATATAATCTTATCATTCATTTATATATTATTTTCTATTTCATAAGTCTAAGTTTTCTTAAAACTGAGTAAATTTTTTCACCTTTTGGAATAGTTAAAATTTCATCTTTTCTAATTCCACCTATTCCTAGTAAAACTAAACCATAAACAAGCCCACCGATAGCTATTGAAACTAGAGTTGATAATGCATTTCCTAAGAAACCTACCATAAATCCATATGACAGTTTAACAACTACATACATTGTTATAACAGTTATCAGTGGCTTTATAACAAACTCTTTCGGTGATAATCTTAATTTCAGATGTTTCTTTATATATATAAGCTCTATTATAGATGCTACTGCATATGCTGATAAAGTACCTATTCCAGAACCTATTATATTTATTGATGGTATACCTGTTAATACATAACTTATTACTACTTTAAATACCATACCTATGGCTAGGGCTATAACTGGCATCATAGGTTTTCCCATCCCCTGTAGTATTCCATTTTGCGCATATATTAAACCTAAGAATACCGCACAAGGAGACACTACTAATAACATAGTTCCAAGAGATGCTGGTTCAGCAGGATATAGTAGTTTCATTATCGGACCTGCAAGAGCTGCAAATCCAAATGTAGCTGGTAAAGTAAGTAATAATATGGTCTTTAGTCCTGTCTTAGCTTCTTTTCTTACTCGCTTCATTTGCTTTAATGCATAAGCTTCTGAAATAGCCGGTACCAAACTCATACCTATAGCTTGATCTATAACTACAAGTAAGTTTACAGTTGATATTGCCATTCCTGATAATTGACCAAGTAGAGAATTGGCTTGTTCTATATTAAATCCTGTTTCTGTAAGTCTTCTCACTACTATTACACTATCTACCATATTTACTAAAGGCATTACACATGCACCAATACTTATAGGTATGGCAACATATAGTAACCTTTTTAATATAGTACCTGTACTTTCAAGCTTTATATGTTTACTTTGAGCAATCTCAACTTTTCTAGATTTACTACTTCTCAAATATATGTAAATTAAAAATACAGCAGATGCAAATCCACCTATTGCAGCTCCTAGTACTCCACCAGCAGCTCCCATTTGTGGACCATAATTTTTCATAAGTATATATCCTAAGAATAACCCTAGTATAACTCTAAAAAATTGTTCAATTATTTGAGAAATAGCTATTTTAGACATTTCTCTTCTTCCTTGGAAATATCCTCTATAAGAAGACATCAAAGGAACAAATAGTAATGCAGGAGAAATAGCAATTAATGCTGCGTATGATCCGCTATTTTTCAAAAGTACTTTAGATATAAAATCTGCACCAAAGAAGAAAAATGAAAATGATATCAATCCAGTAATAAATAAAACTGTATATGATATTCTAAAGGTTTTATTTGCTCCACCAAAATCACCTACGGCTCTTTGCTCTGAAACTAGTTTTGCTAGTGCAGTCGGAAACCCTGCCGTAGCTAATGTTAAGAATAAAGTGTACACTGGATATACAGCCTGATAATATCCTAATCCCGTTGAACCGATTATGTTTCCAAGAGGGATTCTAAAAAATGCTCCCATTATCTTAACAATTATACCTGCCATTCCAAGTATAAGTGCACCTTTTAAAAATGATTCTTTATGTGCGTTATTGTTCATAACTTACCTCCATATTATTTCTATAACAAACTTTAATATATCATATCTTTATAAGTATATTCAATAATTTAAGATTTTTTAATTATTTAGAAAACAAATTTTTTATAAATATTAAAGGCCCTTAATATAAGGGCCTTTAGTATTTATTGTACTTGCTTTCCTAAAAAGCTAGTTGCAATTTTAAGAATCTTTTCTATGTCTTCAGAAAAAATTTCATTATATCTTGTAACTACTGAAATTGAACCTATACAGTCTCCTGAATCGCTTATAATCGGCATAATAATTTGACCGCTATATGGAGTAGCATCATCTTTGTATAATGGTATCATTTTATTATCATTAGCATGTTTAACTACTCTATTTTCAATTAATTGTTCTAATTCATTACTTATACTTTTTTCTTTATAATCTTTTTTAGGTAATTTTGATACAGCTATTATAGAATCTAAATCTGTTACTACGACACCTTGTCCTAGTATTTCTCCTAAGGTTTCAGCATATTCTTGTGAGAATTCATTTAATTCTCCTATTGGAGAGTATTTTTTAAGGATTACTTCTCCGTCTTTAGCTGTAAATATTTCTAGAGGATCTCCTTCTCTTATTCTAAGAGTTTTTCTAATCTCTTTAGGAATAACAACTCTTCCTAGGTCGTCTATTCTTCTAACTATTCCTGTAGCTCTCATTTATTAATTAATCCCTCCATTACTGTCTTTATATGTATATATTTTTACCATTGATAAGAAAAATATACAAAAAAAGCTATATCCTTAATTGGACATAGCTTATTATATTAAAATTTAGCAGATTTTACAATATCTTCTTTTTGCTCTATCTTGGAATCCTTTTTTAGTTTTTCAACATATTCAGTATATTTTTCACTTGCCAATGTCGTCTTAATTTTACCTTTTACATCGTCATAAGTTTCTTGTTTGTCTACTCTACCTGTAACTTTTATTATATGATAACCATATTGAGTTTCTACTATATTAGATATTTCTCCTTTTTTCATGTCAAAAGCTGCATTTTCAAATTCAGTTACCATTTGACCTCTACCAAAGGTTCCCAATTCTCCACCTTTTGATGCTGATGAGTCCTGAGAATATTCTTTAGCTACCTTTGCAAAGTCTTCTCCTGATTTAACTTTGGCAAGAGCCTCTTCTGCCTTTTTCTTAGCTTCTTTCTTTTTCTCAGCTGATAATTCTTTTCCTTCGTCATCTTGAGTTTTTAATAATATATGAGAAGCTGTTACAGTCTCAGTGTAGAAACTTTTTTTATTATCTTCATAGTATTTTTTCATATCAGTTTCTGATATCTTTGTATCTTTTTCAAATTTTTCTTGTAAGTTACTATTAGCTAAGTCTCTTGAAAATTGAAACTTAAGAAACTCTTCATTTATTGCCATTTTTTCAAGTTCTGCTTTGTAGTCGCTATCATTCTTTATACTTTCATTGAAACTATCTATTTGTTCTTGTATTTGTTTATCTGTAGGCAAGACTTTTTGCTTTTCTGATTCTTGATAAATAACTTCAGAACCTATCATAGTTTGAAGTACCATTTCTTTTAATGTATCTTTATAAGTTTTTCCATCTTCCATTTCCTTAGACCAAACGTCACTTCCATAATAAGATTCCATTGATGATTTATTTAATGATAATAGTTTTTGATAATTCTCTAAGGTTATGTCTTGTCCATTTACTGTTGCCACTGCTTTTTTGCCTGCGCTACATCCTATTAATGATACTGTCATCATTAAGCATAGGATAAAAGTAAATATTTTTTTCATAAAACACCTCTCCAAATTAATTATTTAATTTTAACATTTTTTCTAATAGTTCTTCTAACTCCTTAACTATTTTATATCCTATTGTTTCTTTCGTTTTATATCTAGTTAAAGGACTTAAAATTATTTCATCTTTATTTTGTCTTATTTTTTCTATTTTAAGTTTTTTGCACATAGATTTTATATAAGCAATGTTTAATAATGTTTCCACCGGCTTAGGAATATCAGAAAATCTATCTTCCAATTCATATTGAACTTCTACTAAATCATCTTTATTTTCTATACATGCAATTTTCTTATACATTTCTAGCTTTATTAATTCATCATCAATATAATAATCCGGAATATATGCATTAACACTTAAATCAATTTCAACTTCCACTTCTTCAACTATAAGTTCTCCTTTAACCTTTCTTATGGCATCATTTAGCATTTTAACGTACAAGTCATATCCTATAACAGCCATATGACCATGTTGTTGAGAACCTAGTATATTTCCTGCACCTCTAATCTCCAAGTCTCTCATAGCTATTTTAAATCCTGAACCAAATTCTGTGAACTCTTTAATAGCTTTTAATCTTTTTTCTGCTACTTCACTTAAGACTTTATCCTTTTCATACATTAAATAAGCATATCCTTGTCTGGAACTTCTTCCAACTCTACCACGTAACTGATATAACTGCGCTAGACCCATTTTGTCTGCATCGTAAATTATCATAGTATTTGCGTTAGAAATATCCATTCCTGTTTCAACTATTGTTGTACAAACTAAAACGTCATATTCCTTATTCAAGAAATCAATTATAATATTTTCCAGTACTTTTGGAGTCATTCTACCATGCGCTACGGCAACTCTAGCATCTGGAACTAATTCTTGTACTTTTGCAGCCATTCTTTCAATTCCTTCAACTCTGTTATATACAAAAAATACTTGTCCACCCCTAGCTACTTCTCTTTCCACTTCGTCTTGTATGATGCTTTCCTTAGACTCTGTAACATAAGTTATAACTGGATGTCTCTCTTGTGGTGGATCTTCTATAACACTCATATCTCTAATTCCACTAAGTGACATATGAAGAGTTCTTGGTATAGGTGTTGCTGATAAAGTCAATACGTCTACAGTGTTTTTTATTTCTTTTAAGGATTCTTTATGTTTAACACCAAATCTTTGTTCTTCATCTATAACTACTAATCCTAGTTTAGGTAGATTTATATCTTTTGAAACGATTCTGTGAGTTCCTATTAATATATCAATCAAACCTTTTTTTGCGTCTTCTATAATTTGCTTTTGTTGTTTCGGTGTTTTAAATCTACTTAAAACTTCTACTCTGATTGGGTAATTTTCAAACCTTTCTTTGAAGGTATTGTAGTGCTGCTGAGCAAGAATAGTAGTAGGTACTAATACGGCAACTTGCTTATTATCCATACAAGCCTTAAAAATAGCTCTAATCGCTACTTCTGTCTTTCCATACCCAACATCTCCACAAACTAATCTATCCATTACTTTTGAAGATTCCATATCTTTTTTAGTTTCTTTTATAGCTTTTAATTGATCTTCTGTCTCCTCGTGAGGGAATAAATCCTCAAATTCGTTTTGCCAAAGAGTATCTTTTGAGAATTTAAATCCTTTAACCTTTTCTCTTTTTGCATAAAGCTCAATAAGGTCTTTAGTCATGTCCTCTATTTCTCTTTTAACCTTAGCTTTTGCCCTAGTCCACTCACTAGTTCCTAATTTATTTAATTTGACTCTTTCAATATCAGCACCAATATATTTTTGTACCTTATCCATTTGATCAATAGGTACATAAAGATTATCTCCGCCTTGATAAATTATTTTTATATAATCTTTTTTTATTCCATTTACTAAAACTTGTTCTATTCCAGTATATCTACCGATACCACTATTTTCATGAACAACGTAGTCTCCTATATTCAAATCTAGAAAAGAGTCAATCTTTTTCCCATTTTTATTTTTATTATTTTTTTTCTTTGTTGAAGTTCTTTTTTGAACTCCTATTATTTCATTATCAGTAATTACTACAAATTTAATTGATTTATATTCAAAACCTGTACGTATATTTCCCGGGCAAATAATTATTTGTGAAGATTTAATTTCCACATCTCTACTCTTAGATACTATGGCTTCCACATTTAACTCAATCAAGTCCTTACTTAACTTCTTAGCTCTTTCTAAAGTGCTTGTAACTAATACAACTTTATTTCCATTATATTTTAATCTGTTTAAGTCTTCTGCTAAAAGCTCCAATTTCCCATTATAAGCTGGTATTTCTCTAGAATTAAAATTAATAATTCTCTTTATATTAAATTCATTTATTTGCCTTGTTAATAATGTATTTAGGAGAATGGATCTATTTTCTATAAGATAACTTAAATCATTATAAGTATAAATTAGCTTACCTTGATTTTTTATCGCTAGTCCTCTTTCCAGATTTAATTTGTAATTCTCTTTAAACTCATTAAAGTAGTTTTCACACTTTTCCTTAAGCCTTGTAATATCTTGTGTAAAAATCACTGCATCTTCATTTAAATAAGTGAAAATACTTTTATTATCCTGAGGGTAAATATAATCAATATAGTTTTCTATTCCTTCAAAGTAAGTTCTATTTGATATTTTATCAATATTGGAAATCGCATCTTCATCTGTATTGTCATTAACTTCTTTTTTTATATTTTTTACTATTTTATCCAATTTTTCAGGATATATAAACTCTCTCGATGGCGTTATTACAACCTTTTTTATTTTTTCTATAGACATTTGTGAGAACACATCAAAAGTTCGTATAGAATCTACTTCATCGTCAAATAATTCCATACGAATAGGGTTAGTGTACTCTAAAGAAAAAATATCTATTATTCCACCTCTTATACTAAATTGACCGAATCCCTCAATTTTAGAAACTCTTTCATATCCCAAATTAACAAGGGTATTAGTTAATTTTTCTATATCAACAATATCTCCAACTTTATAAGTAATTATATTGTCTATTAGTACTTTCTTTGGTATATATTTTCTTAAAATAGCTTCAGCAGAAGTTACGGTAATAACCTTTTCTCCTTTTGCTAATTTAAGAAGTGTTTTTAATTTTTTTGCTTCTTCTCTTCTGTCCTTTGCATCTAAATGATAAAAGTAAATATCTTGACTTGATAAATATTCTACCTTTCCTTTAATATAGCCTTCTAAATCCTCATAAACTTTTTTTGCTTCTAAATCACTATTGGCAATAAAAAGGATTTGTTTTTTTAATTCTTTAAATATGGAATAAGCTATATGGGACTTTTGCATAGGTAATAAACCATTAACTAAGGCTGCACCATCACTTTCCTCAATATAACTTATAATTTCCTTATATTCATTTAAATTCTGCAAAGGATATAATAATACATCCTTCATGATAGCCTCCTAATTACTTTCCATTAAATTTATTCATTGACAAATCTATGTCTTCTCTAATAATACAATCTATAGCTTTAATAGCTTTTTCTAGACCATCCTTTAAATCTCCTTCTTCTTCCTTACTAAATCTAGAAAGAACAAAACTTGCTAAATCTCTACCTGGCTCTGGCTTAGAAACTCCAACTCTAACTCTTGGAAAATCTGTTGTTCCTAAACACTTCACAATAGATTTCATTCCATTATGAGTCCCTCCGCTGCCCTTTTTCCTTATTCTTATTTTTCCAACATCCAAATCTATATCATCGTATATCACTACAATGTTACTCGTATCTACTTTGTAAAAATTATAAATGTCAGCTAAAGATTCTCCACTAAGATTCATATAAGTTACAGGTTTTACAAGGACAACCTTCTGGGTACCCACTCTTCCTTCTCCTATTAAAGCTTTATGCTTCATTTTAGTTACACTTATACCATATTCATCTGCTAAAATATCTATTACATTAAATCCTACGTTATGTCTTGTATTCTCATATTGTTTACCTGGATTCCCCAGACCTACTATTATATACATTTTTATCCTCCTTTATAGATTTCTGCTTAGAATGTCAAAATATAAATTAATTATATCTTTTTGTGTTAATATTATTAAAATTGTTGCTAAAGATATAAATGGTGTAAAAGGAATTGATGATTTTATAGATTTTCTCTTTCTAAAAAGTATATACCCTCCATAAATACTAGCCAACATAAATGATAAAAATATCATATATAAGCTATATTCTTGGCCAAGTGCAAAAGCACAAAGTCCATAAAAACCTATATCACCATCTCCCAGTGATTTTGTTGCTTTTGCCAAAATATACGATAGTATAATACCTAAAAATAATCCTTTTATATGACTCATTGAACCTTCACTTAGCTGTTTATTCAATAAAAAAATAACACTCTGCATAATTATACCACTAAGTATTGTTATATCATATACATAAGTTGTTCTAAAATCAATTATTGAAATCATCGTTAAAAATGGAATTAATGACATATAACTTATAGCTTGTATGCTTAACTCATACTTAGTATATATTAAAATAGGTATTATCATGTTTGGTAAAAATATTAATATTTTGTTGGTTAGATTTTTATCCATGCAATTATCTAATCTATAGATTACTTTTTCTAAAATATAAGATAAAATCATAAAAATTATTACTATTGTTAAATATATCATAGTTTTATTTTTTTAATAATAGTATGGTTTTATTTCCCCAATATTTATAAATATTAAATACTACTTTATTTAATATTTCTCCTTTTATTCTAGATGTATTTAATATTATAGTTTTTTATCATTAAATTTATACAGTTTAATCTAATTGTATTAAATGAGTAGGCATTCATTTCAAATACTAACTTATAATATTTATGTAATTTATTAAAATATTAAATCACATACCAATTATTGCAATATAATATATAAATTAAGTCTATTATTCTTAGCCTTATTTTATAAATTTAGAAATCATGTTTCAAATGTCTAGTATCTATCTTCAACTAATCTACTAGTATATTCATAATCTGTGCATCTACTAAGTACGCTATGTCTTGATATACTTCCTTGTCTATATAAATTGACTAGTTCTTGATCCATAGTTTGCATTCCATACTTGCTTCCTGTTTGTATAATATTTTGAATTTGATAAGTTTTATTTTCTCTTATTAAATTTCTTATAGCTGGATTTGACACCATAACCTCTAATGCCACTACTCTCTCTCTTCCATCCATAGTCTGCAATAACTGTTGAGAAATAACTCCTTCACACACAGTAGATAATTGTATCCTAACCTGATGTTGTTGCTCTGACGGAAACATATCTACTATTCTATCTATAGTTTTAGCTGCTCCAACTGTATGAAGAGTAGAAAATACTAAATGACCTGTCTCCGCTGCTGTTAATGCTATAGAAATAGTTTCTGAGTCTCTCATTTCCCCTACAAGAATAACATCGGGATCTTGACGAAGTATTGCTCTTAGAGCAGAATTAAAACTTTTAGTATCTTGTCCTATTTCCCTTTGATTTACTAAGCTTTTCTTATGATGGTGAATATATTCTATAGGATCTTCCAAAGTTATAATATGCTTTTGTTGATTTTTATTTATTATGTCTATAAGACTTGCAAGAGTTGTACTTTTACCGCTTCCTGTTGGTCCTGTAACTAATACCAGGCCTTTATGCTTTTCTGTAAAAGTTTTAAGAATTTCAGGTAGTCCTAGGCTTTCAAAGGACGGAATCTGAGAAGTAATAATTCTTATTGCAATAGCATAATTTCCTTTTTGCTTGTACCCATTTACCCTAAATCTTTCTCCACTTTCTATAACAACAGAAAAATCGCATTCACCATATTCTTCAATTTTTCTGAAATTTTTATCTCCGGCAATTCCCTTTGTCATCTCTTCTGTATCATGCTTTGTTAATATTTTTTCTGTTAATTTCGTAAATCTCCCTTTTATTCTAGCTATTGGCACACTACCTACTGTAATATGTATATCTGATGCTTCAAGTTCTATTGCTGCTCTTAATATATCAAATATATTCATAATATGCTCCTTGTAATTATTTAGATCATCATGTTATTTCACCATATCTCCTATAAGTTAATATCATGACTAGTCTTATAGTTAAATTCATTACCAGAACCATGTAATTTAATACTCACTTTCAATATATTGTAATGCCTTAAATTAGAAAAAAAGAGATATTAATCTATAGATTAATATCTCTTACATGTAAATTGCTAATTAGAATAAAACACTTACAGACTCATTAGAGAATATTTTCTTAATAGCTTCTCCAAACATTTCTGCTACTGTTAATACTTTTATTTTATCAAGCTCTTTTTCTTTAGGAAGTCTTATAGTATCAAGAACTATTAACTCACTAATTGCAGAGTCTCCAATTCTTTCTATTGCTGGTCCAGATAAAACTGCATGTGTACAGCAAGCATATATGTCTTTAGCTCCGAACTCTTTAAGTGCATTAGCTGCATTTGTTATAGTTCCAGCTGTATCTATCATATCATCTAACATGATAACATTTTTACCTTTCACATCTCCTATAAGATTCATTACTTCACAAACATTAGCCTTAGGTCTTCTTTTGTCTATTATTGCTAGTGGAACTTCTCCCTCTAATTGATTAGCAAATTTTCTAGATCTAGTAACACTTCCTAAGTCTGGCGAAACTACAACTAAATCTTCTATATTTTTCCCATTAAAGTAGTTAGCTAATAAGCTTCCTCCTAATAAATGATCTAGTGGGATATCGAAGTATCCTTGTATTTGAGAAGCATGTAAGTCCATAGTTAAAACTCTATCTGCTCCTGCTGCTGTTATTAAGTTTGCCACTAATTTAGCTGTGATTGGATCTCTTGCCTTAGCTTTTCTGTCTTGTCTTGCATATCCGTAGTATGGTATAACTGCTGTGATTCTTCCTGCAGATGCTCTCTTTAATGCATCTATCATTATTAATAACTCCATTAAGTTATTGTTAACTGGGTTGTTAGTAGATTGAACTACGAATACGTCGCAACCTCTAACTGTTTCATTGATATTTACGCTTATTTCTCCATCGCTAAATGTTGTTACTTGGCAATCAGCAACCTTTACTCCTATATATTCTGCGATTTTTTCAGCTAACTCCTTGTTTGAATTACCTGCAATAATTTTAATCTCGCTTCCGCTAGTATTCATTACTTATCCTCCTGAAAATTATATAAATATTATTAGGTGTTTTTCCTAAAATAATAATTAGCTATTTATTCTCATCTCTTTTTTCTTTTTTGGCTACCCAACCTTCTTTTACAACCTGTCTTTGTCTAGCAATAGCTAAAGCCCCTTCAGGTACATCGTCAGTTATGGTAGATCCTGTTGCAATATATCCTTTTTCTTCAACTGTAACTGGTGCAACTAGGTTTGAGTTAGAACCTATAAATGCTCCATCTTTTACTATTGATTTGAATTTATTTTTTCCATCGTAATTTACAAATACCACACCACATCCTATGTTAACATCTTTACCTACATGGGCATCTCCTATGTATGAAAGATGTGATGCTTTTGAGTTATCTTCTATAGTTGCATTTTTAACTTCTACGAAATCACCTATTTTCACATGGTTTCCTATGTTACTTTTTGGTCTTAAATAAGCATAAGGACCAACTGTAGTATTTTCTCCTACAGTAGAATCTATAATTGTAGAGTTTTTAATCTCTGTGTTATTTCCTATAGTTGAGTTTGTTATTGAAGTATTCATTCCTATAATACATTCGTTACCTATTTTAGTTTTACCATGAAGCATAACCCCTGGATATACTATTGTATCTTGTTCTATTTCTACATCTGTTTCTATATAAGTAGATGCTGAATCTATTATAGTAACTCCATTTAATAAGTGAAATTCATTTATTCTTTTTCTCATAAGAGTTTCTGCTTTAGATAATTCTAATCTAGAGTTTACACCCATTAATTCTTCAATTGTAGAGCCATTGAATGCTCCAACCTTAAAGCCTTTATCTCTTAATATTTTTATTGTATCAGTTAAGTAATACTCTCCTTGAGCATTGTCATTATCAAGTAAGTCTAAAGATTCCCTTAGCATCTTACCTTTGAAACAGTAAATTCCAGAGTTAATTTCATTTACTGCTAATTCTTCAGCATTTCCATCTTTTTGCTCAACAATTTTTAATAAATCTTTATTTTCATCTCTTATTACTCTTCCATATCCAGTTGGATTTTCAACTTTTGTAGTTAAAACTGTAACCGTATATTCATTTTCTATATGGTAATTAAATAATTTTTTTAGAGTTTCTTCTTTTATAAGAGGTGTGTCTCCACATAAAATAACTATTGTGTCTTCATCATTTATATATTCTTTTGCCATTTTAACAGCATGACCTGTTCCTAGTTGCTCTGTTTGCATTGCAATCATAGTATCTTCTGGTAGTATATTTTTTACAACTTCTGATTCATGACCTAGTATTGCTACTACATCTTTCACACCAGATTTTTTTGATACATCTATAATATGGTTAACCATTTCTTTTCCGCACACTTTATGAACAACCTTTGGATATTTTGACTTCATTCTTGTTCCTTTTCCAGCAGCAAGAATTATGGCTTTAAAGTTCATATTTTCACTCCATTTCAATAAAGTTTTTTATAATTGTTACTATTATGGTGTATTATTTTGTTGAATAATATATAATTCAATCGTATTATTGTCATTTATAATATAGCATTTTTTTTATCAAATTACTAGGTTTTTGTATCTCTTTGCATTATATTAGTATACACAAAAATAGCAGCAACTATAATTTGGTAGCTACTGCTATTTATTATTTCATTATTTTATAACTATTTTTTGGAACTTTTTCTTTCCACGTTTTATAACTATGCCATCACCAGTTAAATCATCTTTTTTAAATGTAGCTTTGAAGTCATCAACTTTTTCACCATCTACAGTTACTCCACCTTGCTCCACATTACGTCTACCTTCTGATCTAGTTGGAGCTAATCCACTTTTAACTAATAATGATATTATATCTATACTTCCATCAGTTAAATCAGTATCATTTAATTCTGTTGTAGGCATGTTATCATGTGCAGTACCTGAGAATAAAGCTCTTGCACTTTCTTGCGCTTTTGTAGCTTCTTCTTCACCATGAACTAATTTAGTTAATTCAAATGCTAAAACTTCTTTAGCTTGGTTTATTTTATTATCTTCCCATTTTTCCATAGCTTCTATTTCTTCTAATGGTAAGAATGTTAACATACGCATACATTTGAATACATCAGCATCTCCAACATTTCTCCAGTATTGGTAGAATTCAAATGGAGAAGTTTTGTTTGGATCTAGCCATACTGCACCATTGGCTGTTTTACCCATTTTATTTCCTTCTGAGTTAAGAAGTAAAGTTATAGTCAATGCATAAGCATTTTCTCCTAATTTACGTCTTATTAATTCTGTACCTGCAAGCATATTACTCCATTGGTCGTTTCCACCTAACTGCATTTGACAACCGTATTTTTCGTATAAATGATAGAAATCGAAAGCTTGCATTATCATGTAATTAAACTCTAAGAAACTAAGTCCTCTTTCCATTCTGCTTTTGTAACATTCAAAACTAAGCATTCTATTAACACTAAAATGAGTTCCCACTTCTCTTAATAATTCTACATAATTTAAATCTAATAACCAATCTGCATTATTAACTAATAAGGCTTTATCTTCACCAAATTCTATAAATTTACTCATTTGTTTTTTGAAACATTCACAGTTGTAATTGATTTGCTCTGGAGTCATCATTTTTCTCATATCTGTTCTTCCAGATGGGTCCCCTACCATTGTAGTTCCTCCACCAACAAGTGCTATTGGCTTGTTTCCTGCCATCTGTAATCTCTTCATTAAACATAGAGCCATGAAATGCCCTACATGTAAACTATCTGCAGTTGCATCGAATCCTATATAGAATACTGCTTTACCTGTATTTATAAGTTCTTTTAATTCTTCTTCATCTGTTACTTGAGCAACTAATCCTCTAGCAACTAATTCATCGTAAGTCGTCATTGACATAGTCTTATTCTCCTTTATAATTATATTTAAAAAATCAATTTTATAATTTGTTATAATAAAAAATTCGCTTCGCTTAAGCCACTGCGTGGGCGCTACACTTCATATGGCTAACGAGGTGCCCTTGCTACCGCCCAGGCATCGACCTTGTGCTCAAGCTAATATGTTAGAAATTATATGGTATCAATAAATCAGATAACACATAATTTCCTTACAATCAAAAAAGCTCCCGTCCTTAAAAAGGACGAGAGCATATCTCGCGTTACCACCTTAATTTATAAACAGTTCACACTGTTTACCTCAGCTAGTATCTGAATAAATACTATGACACTATAACGTGCGTCAAATTCGTCACAGCCTACTCAATATTTTTCTTTCGGTGTGAAGCTCAAAGATGTATTCATAATTAATTGTATATGCACCTCTCATCAACCGGTAACTTTCTGTTTATCTTAATTAATCACTACTTGTTCTTATCATTGCCTTTATATAAAACTAATCTTTTTATTTATATCTTATGATATTATCATAATTTTATTTCATGTTTTTGTCAACATTTCTTCAAATCTAATAATATTTTTTATTTTGTATCATTTTCATTTAGATATTTTTATTATTAACCATAAAATAAAAATAATACATTATTATCTTAATAATTCTATATTTTCCATAAAAAAAGAGCCGATTAAGTCGACTCGTTCATTTATTACAAATTTTAAAAATATTCCCATTTTATTTAATTATTCTGCAGCAACTTCCAGTTGAGCTAATGCTTCTTCATATGCTTTTAAAACTGCATCCTCTAAAACTTGTCTCATTTCTGCGTTTATTGGATGAGCGATATCTCTAAAGTTACCTTCTCCAACTTTTCTACTTGGCATAGCTATGAATAGTCCATTTTGACCTTCAATAACTTTTATGTCGTGTACTACGAATAAATTATCAAAAGTTATTGAAACTATACATTTCATTTTCCCCTCATCAGTAATTTTTCTTACTCTTACGTCAGTTATGTTCATACTTCAATATCCCCCTTTGTGATTTTGACAAAATACAATTTACCCAATATAATTATAAACTGTTTGGTAAATAATTCTATACTTTTTAATAAATTCCTTTAATTTTTCAGAGTTTTTTTATTTTTTATCCATAAAAATAATTATACAGTTTGAATTAGTTAGAATTACTCATCAATTTCATCATCATCTACATTTTCTAAAATGTCATCCATAACGTCTTCTGTTCTATATTCATCTTTAAAAGTTTTTAAATTTGGCTTAACAACTATTTCATTTTCTCTTGTCTCTATTTCTATTAAAGATATATAATCTTCAACTAGTTTATTCTCTGGTGTAGATGTTGTTATGAATACTCCCGTTCCTATTACTTCCGCACCAAATTCATTCATAAGTTGAGTCATACCTCTTATCGTTCCTCCACCTCTCATAAAGTCATCTATAAGAATAACTTTACTTCCTGGCTTGATAGCTTTTCTTGGTAAACTCATACTTTCTACTTTTGAATTATCCCCTGTAATGTAAGTCATACTTAATGTTGGTCCTTCAGAAACCTTTATGTCTTTTCTTATTATGACTAATGGCAAATTCATAGCTTTTGCAGTCATAAGGGCCATAGGTATTCCTTTTGTTTCCATAGTAACTACATAATCAGCTTCCGAATAATCTATATTTGAAGCAAATATCTTTCCGATTTTAGCTACAACTGTTGGATCATATATTAAATCTATTAAATATAGAAATCTTCCTGATAAAATTCTGTCTGGTGAACTTATTTTTTCGCACAATTCCATTAAGAAGTTTTGATTTTCTTGTATTGATGTTTTAGGTATGTATTTTACTCCACCAGCGGCTCCAGAAATTGTTATAACTTTACCTAATTGTAATTTTTCAAATACATTTTTTACAACTAATAAATCTTCACTAATTGTAGACTTGGCAGCGTTAAATGTTTCTGTAAAATAGCTTAATGTATAAATTTTATTTGGGTTGTCAGATAATATCTTGACAATAGCGCCAATTCTTTCCGTTCTCTTAAACTTCATTGTTTCAGTAACCTCCTACAATTACAACATTTATGGTATAAAGTAAATAATGCATAAGATTTTATTATATGATATAATATTAGTTATGTTTCATATATTATGAAAAAATAAATAAACTATAATATATGAATTAGTATATGCATATGATACTTAAAATATTGAACATTATTTAATTATACCACAAAAATTGTTCTTATTCATAGAAATAAATTAAATGAAAGGTGGTTTTATTATTATGAAGATACACTTCATCGGCATAGGCGGAATAAGTATGAGCGCTTTAGCTGAAATATGCCTTAATAAGGGCTACGAAGTTTCAGGCTCAGACATGAGCAAATCTTCAATGACAGATAAACTTCAAGCACAAGGTGCAAAAATTTATATTGGGCAAAAAAAAGAAAACATTGTTAATGGATTAGACATGGTAGTTTACACTGCTGCTATACACCCAGATAATGAAGAACTTATGGCTGCCAAAGACAAAAACATACTGACAATAAATAGAGCTGCATTTTTAGGACAAATAATGAGAGAGTATAAAAACTCAATAGCAGTTTCAGGCACTCATGGAAAAACTACAACTACTTCTATGTTATCAACTATTTTTGGATCGACTAACTTAGACCCAACAATCTTAGTGGGCGGTAACTTAAAATCAATTGGTGGTAACGTAAAAATAGGTAATTCTCAAAACTTTATAACAGAAGCTTGCGAGTATACAGATAGTTTTTTAAATTTTAATCCTAAAATAGCAATCGTTTTAAATATAGAGGAAGATCATCTTGATTACTTTTCTGGAATAGAAGAAATTAAGGCTTCATTTAACAAGTTCGGAAAATTATTACCTAAAGATGGTCACTTTGTAATAAATGGTGACAGCCCTAATACAGATGGAATACTACATGACGTTAAGGCTAATATAATCAAGTATGGTAAAGAAACTTCAAATGACGTCATCATAAAAAATATCCATTTTAATGATAATGGATTTGGATCATTTGATTTAACTTACTTTGGAAAAGATTTAGGTACTTTCAAATTATCAGTTCCTGGTGTACACAATATTTACAATGCTACTTCTGCTATAATAGTTTCTTTAGTTTCTGGAATAAGTGTAGAAAATGTAAAAGATAGCATTATTAAATACACAGGTGTTGGACGAAGATTTGAAACTAAAGGTACTTATAACGATACCTTAATAGTTGATGATTATGCTCATCACCCAACAGAATTAAAAGCAACTTTAGCTGCTGCTAAAAAACTAAAAAAATCTACTTTATGGTGTGTATTCCAACCTCATACTTACAGTAGAACAAAATCTCTTTTTAATGAATTTGGAGAAGCATTCTATTCTGCAGACAAAGTTATAATAACTGATATCTACGCTGCTAGAGAAGATGATCCAGGAGATATTCATTCTAAAGACTTAGTTGAAAAACTATATCACAACAATGTGGATGCTATATATATCAGCAAATTCGAAGATATTGTTGATTATCTAAAAGCTAATATGCAACCTAACGATTTACTAATAACTGCTGGTGCAGGTCCTGTTTATCGTGTGGGCGAATTATTACTTGAAGAAAGTAAATAATAACAAAAAAAGTAGGGTCTTTAAAATAAAGTGTGTATTCTTCCATAAAGTGGTGATAATTTAGATATTAAAAATCATTACAAAAGGAAGGTGCACACTTTTTATGTTTAATAAAAGCGAAATATTAAAATCACTATTAAATGAATACGATGTAAAAACAACAAAAGACGTTCAAAATATGTTAAAAGATCTTTTTTCTAGCACAATTCAAGAGATGTTAGAAGCGGAGCTTGATGAACACTTAGGATATGAAAGATACGATAATAAGCATAAAGAAACTACAAACTCTAGAAATGGATATAGAAATAAAAAAGTTAGATCTGATTTTGGTGAGGTTACACTTAGTATACCAAGGGACAGGAATGGTGATTTTGAGCCTAAAATTATCCAAAACTATGAAAATGATATATCTGGAATAGAAGAGCAAGTAATTGGAATGTACTCAAAAGGTATGTCTACTAGAGATATAGCAAGCCATCTTAAAAGTATCTACGGTATAGATGTTTCTCATACTTTAGTATCTAAAATCACAGATAGAGTCCTTCCTTTAGCGCAAGAATGGCAAAATAGAGCTCTCGATATTATTTATCCAATTGTTTTTATGGATGCAATACATTATAAAGTAAGAAGTGAAGGCAGAATAATCAATAAAGCTGCGTACATTGCGATAGGTATAAATCTCGAAGGAGTAAAAGAAGTTTTAGGTATTTGGATTGGTGAAAATGAAACATCTAAATATTGGTTAAAAGTACTTACAGACATCAAAAACAGAGGTGTTAAAGATATTTTAATTGCATCTGTAGATGGTTTAAATGGTTTTTCAGACGCCATTAAAGCTGTTTTTCCTAATACTGAGGTTCAAAGATGTGTCGTTCATCAAATTAGGAACACCTTAAATTACGTATCATATAAGCATAGGAAGGAATTCGCTAAAGATCTAAAGCTTGTATATGCTGCCTCTACTGAAGAAAATGCATTAAGTGAGCTAACGCTCATGGAAGAAAAATGGGTAGATAATTATGCGATAGCATTTAGAAGTTGGAGAAATAACTGGAATGAACTTTCAGTATATTTTAAATATCCTCAAGAAATTAGAACATTAATATATACAACTAATTCTATGGAGAGTTACAATAGACTATTGAGAAAAGTAACAAAATCTAAATCAATATTTCCATCTGATGACTCTCTACATAAATCTTTATACTTGGCTACGATGGATATATCTGAAAAATGGACTCAAAAAATTAGGGGTTGGTCACAAATACTAGCTCATCTTAGTATTTATTTTGAAGATAGGATATCAGCAACATTACTTTAAATTTTTTGTAAGAATAATTACTTTATAGGTGTATTATTTTTGCAAAAATGGAAAATTTAATTACAAAAGGCCATGATTATGAAAATCATGGCCCCTGAATATAACTAAATTATTACTATTTAATTTGTATTTTTTTTGAAGAATACACAATTATGTTTCCAGACTCAAAAAGTAGAAAATTTGACTCATCAAATTTTCTACTTTTTTGTTATTTAGACAATTGGAAAACCTCATCCTTAATGTAATCATGTAAAGCTGTATGCACCTCGTAATAAGAACTTAAACCTTTAGATTCTATTTTTACATAGTTAGCTCCCATAACTTCAACTTTGGCTTCATAATTATCTGCTTTAATTTCAATCACAAAATTATACTTACTTCTTTCTTTACTTTTTTCTGGTTGTACTTTACCAACCACTCTTTTCGCAGCCATTGTATTTGCTAAATCATCATATTTCCACTTACTTAAATTCTTTGTTGTATCTTTATAAGTTATCTTAACTTCTTTCCATGTTTTATATTGCTTTATAAAATCAAAAGATGTGTAGATACTCTTATCTAATATTTTTTTAAATTCATCTTTAGATGATACAGGAATTTTATAATACTCTTCTTCATTAACTGTATAAATTCTTATTACATCTAAATTTGTTGAAAACTTTAGTCCATCATCTGAATATCCTTCATAAGTAGATTCATAAGATGCTGGTTTTCTTATTTTGCTAATATCCTCAAAAGAGTATCTTAACTCTTCTAATAATTCCTCATCAACTCTAACATCTGATACAGTACCATCAGATAAATATATCTTATCCTTTTCTTCTAATTGTTTAAGTAAAGATCTATTGTCTTCAGGCTCCTGTATTTTCACTGCATTATCTTTACTACTATCATTTTTATTAGAGAAAAGAGTAAACGATATAATATATACACCAAAAAATAGTATAATAGCTGCGACTAAAAACACTGATTTTTTTATTTTTCTTTTTCTAGCCATGTCTTACCCCCGGTTAAATGTTTTATATAACTATTATATAACTTTTTGTTGTTAATTTTAAGATTAATTTATTTTAAATACATCTTTTCCTTACAGCTCACTTACTATTTCATGTGTATTATATAATATAAACCGTTTATTTTATTTAACTATTCGTCTTGCTTTACAATCAACAAAACATAACCAGTAACCTAAGGAATTATTTCTATTATCACATGCTTGATATCTTGTAAATCCTGTACTCCCCTTATCTGGTTGTTCATTTTTTCTTCCTGGTACTGCATAAATATAGTATTGTCTCTTATTATATTCATCATATTGTACTCCAAATAAGTAATGTCTGTATTTATAAGACTGCATCACAGCATCGCTGTACATAGTGTAGTTTAAAGAATTTACATAACCTAAGTATGGCATTGTATAACCACATAAAGTTGTTGGATTAATCTCTATTTTCCACCATCTAGTGCTATCAATATAATCTGCTACAAAAGGTTTTACTTCTCTAAAATATTTTAAACCTTTTTTAATTTGTCTTGGCATTAATAATGTACCAGCCGTTTTAGTTGGTTCTGTTTTAGTTTTTACTGTTTCATAAGAATTTTTTGTGTATTGCTTTTCTAAAACAGATTTTGCTTTATTTATTTTCTTTTCAATATAGTCATCATCCCTACTTTTAGTATTTTTCTTTTCTTGCACTTTTGATTGTATATTAGGTTGAACATCCTCTACTTCTTCATCCTCTACTTCTTCGTATTCATCTTCTTCAATTTCTTCATAAATAACTTCCTCATACTCATACTCATTATCTCTTCTATCATCCTCTTCAACATATTCTATTTCTTCATATTCCTCGTATTCTTCATACTCTTCTTCATCTCCATCTATATCTTCATCATCAACAGATTCGCCGTCCATAACATCATCCACATCAACATATTCTACTTCTTCGTATTCATACTCATCATCATCTACTTCTTCAAACTCATATTGTGGAGGAAATAATATCTCTTCAAAGTTTTCTATTTTACTTCCCTTAAAGCCTATAAGCGGGACTGATCTATCTTGTATCACTGCTATTCCTTTTATGTCTATATCTTCATCTCCCATATCTAGACTAAATTCACCTTTTCCTTGACTATTAACATTAAAATTACCTAAATCTATGGTTTCGTAGTCACTTCTTATTGCTACTACTGAATAACCCTCACTTACACTTTTTAGATTTTCAGCATACAAAGCTATAACTGATTTTTCATCAGTGACTTCAATTTTTGCAAAAGCCTTTGGCGACACCTTGTCTTTTAATCTATAATTCATGTCTTTAGCTTCTAGCATAATGTAATCTCTTTTAAACTTTCTTTTGGTAGACATAAGTTTCTCACCCCTTAACATAATCTCTCAAGAAATTATATGTAATAACTTATTTATTAAGTACTACCAATATCCCTTAAAATTTTCAAACAAAAAAGTAGAACTAATATTTTATCAGTATTTTTTATTGATAAAATATTAGTTCTACTTTAACATCCTATAATTTGTATTATTTACCTATATTCTTATAAGCTTTAACTGCACATATTAAAAGAGGAATTGTTATACCTATTCCACCACCTGCTACCACATATAATATTAGTTTTAATACTTCTAATACTCCGCCATTATTAGTTAATTTTTCTGTAAAATGAGCACCTACTATTGATAAAACTGCCAATACTAATATAAATACAATTGATTTTTTTATTAAATTATATAGCTTTTTATATTTTAAACTTAAACTATCCTTATCAGTATAAATAGGTTGTGTACCTGGACTAGCTTTAAAAAAGTGATATGCTTCAAAAGAGCATACATGTTTCCATTCACTACTTTCAAACAACTCCAAATATAAGTCTATTTCTTCCTTATCTTCATTATAATCTATACAATATATTACATCTTCAGGTTTACCTCTTCTTAATTTATAAGACAGTTTTTCGAAAGATTCTAAGATCCAACCTTCTTTAGCCAACTTACTCAGTTTTTTCATATCCTTTTCTTCAGATAAAACTAATCCCCCACTTGGTACATATTTTATATCTCTTGGCATACTTATTTTTCTCCCCCTACTCTTTCAAAAGCTTTGACACCATGGAGTGCCATTTTATATCTTCGTTCTTGCTCTTTACTTATAACCATATGGCCTTTGTCTGTTAACTTATAAATCTTCTTTCTTGCTTCTTCTCCCGATAAAATTATATAATCCTGAGCTTGCATCTTTTTTAGCATAGTGTACATAGTTGCAGGACCTATTGAAACTTCCCCTTCTGTTAGCTCCTCTATATATTTTGAGATTCCATACCCATGCATAGGTACTAGCAATGCTAGTAATATATAATATCCTGGTTCTGTTAATTGCTCTTCTTGTAAAGAATTATTTCTACTAATTTTAATCACCTTCTGTCTTCTATATCTTTTTAAGATATATCCATTAATGATATATCTATATCTATTTAGAATATATCACTAATGGATATACATGTAAACTATTATTTTGCTTTTGATTTTTACTTATTAAAAATTCACTTTACTTAAGGCACTGTGTGGGCACTATACTTCATGTGGCCAACAAGTTGCCTTCGCTATTGATTACAAGTACCTTTGATCAAAAAAGGCTAGTCCTAAGACTAGCCTTCAATCACTTATTTATTTTCATTGTTAATTCTATTTACTTCATTTGCTAATGAGGCAAACTCCTCTATTGATAAAGTTTCTCCTCTTCTTTTTTCATCTATATTAGCTTCTTGTAAAGCTTGTTTTATTTGATCTTTACTTAAGAATCCAAGTCCACTTAGTGAATTAAGAAGGGTTTTTCTTCTTTGTCCAAATGATGCTTTAACAGTTTTGAAGAATATATCCTCGTTATCAACTGGATATTTTATTTCTTCTCTTACATGAAGTCCTATAACTGTTGAATCTACATTTGGTTGTGGCATAAACATATGTCTCGGAGCTTTTGCAACTATTTCTGTATCACAGTAATATTGAACTGCCACTGATAATGCTCCATAATCCTTAGTGTTAGGCTTAGCATTCATTCTATCCGCAACTTCTTTTTGCACCATAACAACTATATCAGTTACTGGTATATCTTCTTCTAAGAATTTCATAACTATTGGTGTTGTTATATAATATGGAAGGTTAGCTATTAATTTTACTGGTCCTCCATTTAATTTTTCCTTTACTAATTCTTGTACATCAACTTTTAATATATCTTGGTTGATTACTTCTATATTAGGAAAATCTGATAATGTTTCTTTTAATATAGGAATTAAAGTTTTGTCTATTTCTATGGCAACAACTTTCTGAGCAGTTCTTCCCATTTCTTTTGTAAGTGTTCCTATTCCTGGCCCTACTTCTATTACATAATCTCCGTCTTTAACTCTTGCACCTTCAATAATTCTATCTATTACATTTGTATCTATTAAGAAGTTTTGTCCTAGTGATTTTGAGAACTTAAAATTATGCTTTTGAACAACTTCTTTTGTGGCTTTATGCGATGATAATCTATCCATATTTGTCTCCTTATAAACCGTCTACTGCTTTATTAAACTCTTCTCTTGAAACTCCGTAGTTATTTAATCTGTTTAAAAATTGCTTTGCATTTCCGTATCCAATTCCCAGTATTTGTCCTACAGTATCTCTCCTATAAGATGCATCTTCATTACCTATAAGTCCATTCGTCACTAAATCCACTTGTGAAAATTCATTTCTTTTTTCTGTACTTTCAGTTCTAACCTTATTTAGAGCTCTTAATATACTTTCTGGAGATGCATTTTCTATTCCTATATCCCCATATTTTTTAGCCTCTTCTCTTGGTAAAAATGCATGCTTGCATCCTGGGACTTCTGCTGCTATTTTCTTTCTAATTTTTTCTCCTGCAAAATCTGGATCAGTGAAAATTATAACTCCTTTTCTTTCCTGAGCTGATTTAATTCTTTCCATAACTCCTTTAGGGAATCCAAACCCTCCAGTAGTTATTAGTTCGCAATCTAATGCTCTTTTTACAGCAGTAACGTCATCTCTTCCTTCAACTACTATTATTTCTTCTATCATTTTATATAATCACCTTTTAATCCATTTATTATAATTATTTTAAATTCAATTCTTTTAACATCATATCTTTATATTTTACGTTTTTTATTAGATTTAATCAAGGTTTAAAATAACTGATTGAATAGACGAATCTCTTCCTAACTCATTAATAATTTTATTAATTATATATCCTCCCAGTCCAATTATACTTTCCACATGCATAATATGCTGTACTGAAGAATCAAATAAAAGTGTGGCACTTGGATCAATTTCATCATCACCTTCCCATATTACAACACGACAAAATACCTTTGGAAAAACTTCAAACTCAAAGGCTATATCACCCATTTTTATTTCTTTCCCACCTAGATTCTCTCCACACTTCCTTAATTTTGATGAATCATAACCAAATGTATTAATTAAACTAACTATACTACTTTTATAAAAAGCTGGATAAAACATCATCCCTCCGTTTGGTATTTCTTTTAGACTTATCCACTTGTTAGTTTTATCTATATTATTTTCTGTAAAAGACAAATAATTTAATAGCATAACACCAGTTTCAGCACTTGGTATATGATTATCATCACTTCGTATTATTGTTTCATCATTACAATTTAAGATATATTCTCTATTAAAAACTTTTATAGAAAATTCTTTCTTTTCTTCATCATATATAACATTTCTTATCTCTGCTACATTCTTAAAATCTCTTTTTTGTAGTGTTTTCCACTCATTATAATATGCAACCTTATAATTACTTTCCATAATTATCCCCCAAACATTGATTTTAATATAATTGTACTATTATTTTTTATATTAGAAATATACATTTTATACTTTTATCACTACTTTTTAAGTATTCACTTATGATGAAATACAATTTCTAATAAGTCATAATTTGATTCATACAAACAATCATTAAATATATGACTTCCAAACTTCTCATTTTTCATTGCATTGAAAACAGGCTTTCTAAATTTGTAAACTAATTTTTTAAGCTTGGAACCTTTGCTTATATTTTTTGTAATTTCATCAATTTCGTCAATATATTTATCAATATTATTTCTATCATTTGTTTTTAATGCATTAATAATCGTCTTGGATGCTTTTATTCCCGATAGCATGGCAAAATATATTCCCTCACCGGTAAATGGATCTACTAAACCTGCTGCATCTCCAACTAATAATAAGTTTTTTTCCTTATTAATCGGAATCTTTATATATTCACCAAAAGGTAATATGGCACCTTTAAATTCTCTTCTTTCGCAAACTATACCTAAGTTACTTAAAAATTTTTCAAACTCTTTATGATAATCTATTTTATTATCATAATTCCCACCAAATCCAATAGTAAAGCTATTTTTCTTTGGGAAAATCCAAGCATATCCTTGTGGAATAATTCCATAATACAAAGACATATTGTTTCCTTCATAATTAAACTTATCTTTGCCAATTTCCACTTGTAGACAAAATCCATTGGCATTAAATTTTTCATCAACTAACTTTCTTGTTATACCTACAGCTCCATCTGCACCTATTAAATATTTAAACTTAATTTCTTGGTCATCAGATAAAGTTATTATGTTTTCTTTTGTATTAATTATTTTAGCACCAGTACCTTCTAGGAAAGTACCGCCCTTTTTTTTATATTCTTTAACTAAATAATCATCAAATTCAAATCTATCTACTAAATAAGTTAACCCCTTAGTTTTTATATTCGCTATATGCTCATACTCTAAATACAAACTACCACCTTCACTTAGTACTGAATTTTTAGTATTAAATTCAGTATGTAACTTTAGAGTTTTCATTAATTCAAAAGTTTTATAAGTTATTCCTCCTGCACAAAGTTTATTTCTCGGAAACTTTTGCTTATCTATTAAGATACAAGATATATTATTGTTTATTAAATTATGAGCAGCAGCTACCCCTCCAGGCCCTGCTCCTACGATCACTACATCATAGTTCATTTACTTATTCTCCTTCTAGATTTATACTTTTATAGTTTCCATGTTTTTATTTATTCAAACATTATGTTTATGAAGAATTTTCATAAAATAAAATACCTGTCTAAACATAATCTAGACAGGTATTTATCATATATTAATTTACACTTAAATTATTTTTGTTCTTTACATATATTCTAAAGCAAACATCTTCTACTAAAGTATATAAGCTACTTGTTATAAAATATAACCCTATTGCTACAGGTGTTCTTGCTGTTAACAAAAATCCCATAACAATTGTTGGTATAATCATTTGCTTATTAAACATAACTTGTGAGCTTGCTCTAAAATAAGGTACCATACTTATTAAGTTTGGAGCCAACATAGTTAAAGTATATATACAAGGTATTATAAATAAATTATCACTAACATTTAAACTACTAATCCATGGTATTAATACACTTGGTGACGTGTTTGGCATATTTAAAAACGTCTGGTAAAGTGCACATACTATTGGCATTTGTAGTAAAATTGTTGAACATCCCATCATACTTTTCATAGTTTCCTTTGAATGTTCCTGCAGATGCCTTTCCATTTCCTTAGCATTATTTTTGTATTTTTCTTTTATGTCATTCATTTTTTCTGCCAAGTCTTGTTGTTTTCTCATCGCAAATTTTTGTTTTAAAGATAGAGGCATTAAAATTAATTTTACCATCAAGGTTATAACTACTATGGCAACCCCTAAATCTCCTGTAAAACTGAATAATATATTTAATAAATCTTGTAACATACCTGAAATGAAATTCATTTTATTATCTCCTTTGATTTTTAATTTGGTTTTATAAAATGTTTCATTTCAATTAAAATAAGCTACAATACCTCCAAATATCATACTTTTGATAACTAAAATATTCTTTTGGTTCTAGTTTCTCAGAGTACTTAAACATATCTAGAGATATATTTTTTATTAAAATAAATTCAATTTGATGAGATATTCTTTTTTTACAAAAACAAGCTAGACAACTTATAATTGATAGAAAAAATGTCATATAGATTAATATGTATAGCATATTTTCCAAATCTAACTTCATCTATTCACCTCATTAAATTAAAATATTAATATTAATATTAGTATAAGCCATCATTATTCCTATGTAAACTTTATTATTTACAATCCTTACAGTTTTTAGCTAGAATTTAATTAATATATAATTTTAATCAAGGGGTGATTAATATGAAATTTGCAAACCCATTAATAGTAGTTTCTGACATAGAAAAGTCTAAACTATTTTATTCTACTGTTTTAGATTTGGATGTTGTTTTAGATTTTGGTGCAAATGTAACTCTGACTGGGGGAATAGCCCTTCAAACAAAGGAGTCTTGGTGTAGTTTTATACATAAGCCAAAAAATGAAGTTTTCTTTGGTGCAAATAATAGTGAGTTATATTTTGAAGAAGATGACTTTGATAATTTCATCTTAAAATTAAATCAAATTCCAGGAATATGTTATGTTCATCCTATTATTGAACATTCCTGGGGTCAGCGCGTTGTACGTTTTTATGACCCTGATAAACATATTATTGAAGTTGGCGAAAATATGAATAAGGTAGTTAGACGATTTATAAATAAAGGAATGTCTGCTGAAAATGTGGCTATTAGAATGGATGTGCCTGTTGATTATATAAAATCTTGTCTTTAATAAAAAGTTATAAATTTTTCTATTTTATTTTACACCACTTATACAAACTTAAGAATATATATAAAAAAGACACTATTCATTTATAAAATAGTGTCTTTTTTTGCAGATATATTTTAATTATAAAGGTTATATAGTTCTTCTTAACTCTGTCATATTCATAGTTTGAACCATTTTTTTCATAATAGCCTTATCTCTCATAAAACTATTGTAAACTTCATAAGAAGCCTTTTGGTCCCCATAAATTCTCCAGTTGCGTATTTCTATTAATTCATTTTTACCATATCCCATAAACCCTAATACATCTTTAAGAGGATATCCTAAAAATACTCCGATTTCATGAGGAAATTCTTCAGATTGAAGTCTATACACTAACTCATTCATATAATCATTCAATCTATATTCAGATGAATAGCCAACAAACTTCAAGAAGTTTATACATCTTTTATCTGATAGTACTTTCTCCATAGATTTTTCGTTAATAAATAAAACTCTTTTTCCTCCATCACGTGTAGTAATTATTCTATATGTAACTCTAGAACAATGACTGAAAAAAGATTCTATTTGAACAAGCTTTACTTCTTTTTCTTTACTACTACCTGGTACATTTATAATTTCTGCTGGTTTTGATCCTAAAATTACAGCACCTATCATTTCTAGTATTCTTTTTATATATATTGAATTTGATTTATTCTCACAACAATTTTTATTACAATTTAAATTCATAACACATCCCCCTTTATTGATAACGATTATCATAATTATATAATACCACAATTGATAATTGTTATCAATAAAAATGTGTTAAATTAATATTTTCCCTCTAGAGTTATACTACCTCCCATTTGTCCCGCTCCTAAAAATAAACTCTTCGAACTTGTTCTAAACTTGAAAAAGCTAACATTATAGTCTATTATTATTCTGTTTAGATTATAATACTCTTTATCTATTTTAATACCCTTTGGAATTTTAAAAATAATTTCTTCTTCTTTACCAGGGTCTATACCCATAACTTTATTATCATCCCATGCATCTTTTTCATATCCTCTTATATAAAATTCCCCCAAATTTCCTGTTATATCTTCATAATTATAATCAAAACTAAGCTTCATTTCTCCTAAACTAGCTATATTTTTTGAATTATTTTTTACTATAACACTTACAACATAATTATATTTTTCTTCCTTATAATCTTTATATGTGATTTTAATACTATTATCTAATTGATCAAGATAATTAGAACTATTTGATAGCATAGTAAAAAATCCAAGTAATAATATTAGTGGTATACATATTATTAAACTAACTTTTATAAACTTTTTATTCATTTTTATATCCCCCACTTAACTTGCTATTTCTTTTTTTGTATATATTTTATTTGAAATATTCATTGAAATTAAATATAAAAACATAGATATTCCAGTCTTTATAATTAAACTATTATCTTTTAAAGTTGATACTTTTTCTGTAGCATCAGACTCAACACCATTACCCATAAAACTAAACATGCTTACAATTATTATTACTGCAATAATTAAATTAATTAGCACATACGATTTTCTATATCCATACTTAAACATTATTGGAAATAAAATTGAGATTAAAAAAAGAATCATACTTAAAATAGATAATGCTGAATCTATACTAAAATTATTAAATCCCCACATATAGTTCATAATTTTTGAATAGAAAAATGTGAGTATAAAAGAAATCACAATTATTATTGTAGCAAGTATATATTTGCTATAAACAATATCTTCTTTTTCTATAGGTAAGCTATTGAAGAAATAATCGCACTTATTAAGTTCATCTAGATGGAAACTTCTAAGTATAAATATATAACTTATAAAAAGTGGTATCATTATTGATGCTATAGGAAACAAAATAAAGGAAAATATGAGTATACCTACTATAAGCTTTACTATTGTTTTTATATCTGCTTTAAAGCAAGCAATTAGATCTTTTTTTAGTAAATTAATCATTTCCTAACTCCTTTCCATAATAGTAAATAATGTCTTCTAAACTTGCATTTTGAATATTATCATTATACACACCTAAATTATTGCCTATAATTAAACCTTCACTATAATAAGGTGTGTCTTTTCTATTTATAAGAACATTTCCTAGACTATCTAATTCTTTTTTGCTACCCTTAATTATTTTATAACTTTCATTTATAGTATCCTTGTCTTGACTAAATACTATCTCTCCATTATTTATAAAGGTTATATAATCCGCCGCCCTGCTTAAGTCTTGTGTAATATGAGTCGAGATAATAACACTCTTATCTCCATTTTCCAATTCTTCCTGAAGTATCTCTATCATTTCTTTTCTAAAAATAGGATCAAGGCCTGATGTTGGTTCATCTAATATCAATATTTTAGCATCATGAGAAATAGCATTCGCCAACATAAGCTTTATATTTTGGCCTTTAGATAAATTTTTTATTTTTGAATTTTTGTCTATTTTAAATTTTAATAAGTAGTTATCAAACTTATTACTATCAAACTTTGAATAAAAAGATGAAACTGTATTTTTAAAATCTTTAACTTTTAGATTTTCATAAAAATATAAATTATCATAAACAAATCCTATATTTTCTTTAAACTCTTTAGGGTTTTCTGATATGTCTTTTCCTTGAAAATAAATTTTCCCCTCGTCAGCTTGTAATAAATTCATTATTAACTTAATTAAAGTTGTTTTTCCCGATCCATTTGGACCTATAATACCCATTATAAATCCCTCCTCTAAATGAAAAGATATATTTTTCAACTCAAAATTATCAAGTTTTTTACTTATGTTTTCTAATCTTAGCATTTTATTCCCCCTCATAAAGATTTTCTAACGTAGAAATTAGCTCTTCTTTTGACAATCCTAAACTATTAGATAAATTTATAGCTTCTTCTAATTTTTCTTCTATTTCCCTCATTTTAGCTTCATATACTAGTTCCTTATTGAAGTGAGACACAAAACAACCTTTACCTGGAACCGTATTAATCAAACCTTGTTTTTCTAATTCTTCATAAGATCTTTTAGTAGTTATAAAACTAATACCTAATTCTTTTGCCAATACTCTCATAGAAGGCAACATCTGATTTTCTTCTATTTTGCCACTTAATATTTGCTCTTTTATTTGATTTACGATTTGCAAATATATTGGCAAGTCTGAATTACTTGAAATAATTACTTTCATAAGCCCTCCTTTTATCTGTGTTTTATAAATTTATTTTTTATATTTCTTATAGCTATAAATACCCCGTCAAAAATAAATATTGAAATAATTGGAACAAACATTACTAAAAGAATATTAATTAGTTTAAATGAACGTTCTGATAAAGCAAACATAAATACTCCCCTTTATATAAATTGTATTAACTGTATAATTATATGTTATACAGTTAATACAATTATGTACACATTAAAAATATATTTATATATAAAAAAGACTTATATCTAGTTGATATAAGTCTCTTTCTTATTTTATATTAAAAAATTTTTTTGCATTTTCTTTAGTAGCTTCACAAACTGTTTCATAAGAAACACCCTTTTCAATAGCTATAGTATCAGCTACAAACTGTACTAATGAAGGGTCATTTCTTTTGCCTCTATGTGGTGTTGGTGCCATATATGGAGAATCAGTTTCTATAAATAATCTATCTAAAGGTATTTCTCTTGCTACTTCTTTAGTTTTTTTATTATTTTTGAAAGTAACTGTTCCAGATAAAGATATATAGCATCCCATCTTCACATATTCTCTAGCTAACTCCACATTTCCACTATAACAATGTAGCACACATCCTATGCCTGGATTTTTATACTTTTTGATTATTTCAAAAGTATCTCCATGAGCATCTCTGTCATGAATTATTATAGGAAGTTTTAATTCATTAGCCAATTCAATTTGCTTTATAAACCATTCTTTTTGAACTTCCCTTGGAGAATTGTCATAGTAATAATCTAATCCTATTTCTCCTATTGCAACAACTTTTTCATTTTCTGTTGCTAGTTTTTTAAGTGTATCAATAGCAGTATCATCTAACTCCCCCACATCGTGAGGATGAACTCCTACTGCTGCATATATAAAATCATATTTTTTAGCAAGTTCTATACTGCTAATAGATGTTGCTATACATGCACCTGGATTTACAACTAAATCTACACCTTTTTCTTGAAGAGAAGATATTAACTCTTCTCTATCTTCATCAAATCTCTCATCATTTAAGTGAGCATGTGAGTCAAATAACATAGTTACATCTCCTTATCTAACTTCACAACCATCGTTTGCTCCAGTTGCAACTGGAACTATTAAATCGTCTCCGTCATTTCCTGCAGCTAATATCATCCCTTGAGATTCAACACCTCTTAATTTAACTGGCTTTAAGTTACATACTACTATAACTTCTTTTCCAACCATTTCTTCTGGCTTATACCATTTAGCTATTCCAGACACTATTTGTCTAGTTTCTGGTCCTAATTTAATTTGAGAAACTAAAAGTCTGTCAGCTTTTGGATGCTTTTCACAAGATAATATTTTACCAACTCTTAATTCTACTTTGTCTAATTCTTCAATTCCTATGAATTCTTTGTGCTCTAGTGGAGCTACTTCTTCTACTGTTTCTGCTTTTTCTGCAAATAATTCTTCCAATTCTGCTACCTCTTTCTCGATATCTAGTCTTGGGAATAAGGCTTGACCTTTGTGTACTTCTATTCCTGGCTTAATTAATCCAAATTCATTAGTACTTTCCCAGTTTGTTAATTCTTCTTGTCCTGCTATTCCTATTTGGTCATATATTTTATTAGCAGTTGTATTCATTATAGGATTAATTAATGTAGCTATTATTCTTATAGATTCGCATAAGTTGTATAATACTGCATCTAATTTACCTTTGTTAGCTTCGTCTTTAGCTAAAGCCCATGGCATAGTTTCGTCGATATACTTGTTAGTTCTTCTTACTAATTTCCATGCACCTTCTAATGCTTCATGGAACTGCATTTTGTTCATTTGAGTTTCAAATATTTCTCTTGATAATTTAGCTTGCTCTTTTAAACTTGCATCAAACTCGGTAGCTTCTATAGCTTCCGGTATTATACCATCGTTGTATTTTTCCACCATTGATACAGTTCTACTCACTAAGTTTCCTAAATCATTAGCTAAATCTGTATTTATTCTTGTTACAAAGTTTCTATGAGTGTAGCTTCCGTCTTGCCCAAAAGCAAATTCTCTAAGTAAGAAATATTTAAGTGTATCTATTCCATATCTTTCGATCATTGGCTCAGGATATACTATATTTCCTTTTGACTTACTCATTTTATCATTTCCAAATAATATCCATCCATGGCCGTATACTTGCTGTGGCACTGGTAAATCTAAAGCCATTAATAATGCTGGCCATATTATTGTATGGAATCTCATTATTTCTTTACCAACAACTTGAATATTTGCTGGCCAATATTTTTTCATTTCACAATCATTTTCTGATAAGTATCCTAATGCTGTGATGTAGTTACATAAAGCATCTACCCAAACATATATTACGTGTTTCTCATCAAAAGGAACTTTTATACCCCAGTCAAATGTAGTTCTAGTTACACATAAATCTTCTAGTCCTTTGTCTAAGAAGTTAGCAACCATTTCATTTTTTCTTGATTCTGGGAAACAGAAGTTAGGATTTTGGAATAATTCTCTTAATCTATCTTCGTATTTAGATAATTTAAAGAAGTAAGCTTCTTCTTTAGCTAAGTAAGTTTCTCTACCACAATCTGGGCATTTGTCTCCTTCTAACAATTGAGATTCCGTCCAGAAACTTTCACATGGAGTACAGTATCTTCCTTCATATTCACCTTTGTATATGTCTCCTTGTTCATATAATTTAGTGAATATTTTTTGTATTATAATCTTATGTCTATCTTCTGTAGTTCTTATAAAATCATCATAAGATATGTCCATAGTCTTCCATAAATCTTTTATTCCAGCTATCATTTCGTCTAAGTATTCTATCTCACTTACACCTTGTTCTATAGCTTTTTTTTGAATTTTTTCACCGTGCTCATCTGTTCCTGTTAAGAATTTTACATCATAACCACAAAATCTTTTAAATCTAGCCATAGCATCAGTTGCCACAGTAGTATAAGTATGGCCTATGTGTAGTCTACCACTTGGATAGTATATAGGCGTAGTTATATAAAATGTTGGTTTAGTCATTTTTGTTTCCTCCTCTTGTGCATAATTTTTATAAATAAAAAACTCGCCACTATGGAGTCCATAGGGGCGAGATTATTCGCGGTACCACCCTAATTTATTTATCATGAAAAATTTACATTGCTTAAAACACTATTTTCACAATAGATATCTTAGTAGACTGTAACATGTCTAAATGTTTTATCCTAAACTATTTCGGATAAAAAGCTCCAAGGCCATCTTCAGTAATTCTTTTAGCACTAGCTTTCACCTAACCTAGCTCTCTATAGAAAAAATCCTTACTTACTCTTCTCTTCTCAGCTTTTATTTTATATTTAATTTTTAAATATGTATTAAATATTATTCTCAAAATCGAATTTTTGATACAAATATTAATTAATTCTTTTAATCAATAAATTTATCCCAAGCTATATCAAGGATATACCGTTGTCCATATAAACCTTGTGAATTTTTAATACTATGTTTTTAATTTTAGTAAATTTATATTTTATTGTCAACAATTATCCTCTATGTAAGGAAAAAATAACAAATATACACAGAAGCTAGTACACCGGCTACATGACATAACAATGCACAAAATAAAGTATATCCTGTATCTTTTATTTTTAAACTACCATAATAAATAGCCATTGTATAAAAAATTGTTTCTGATGCTCCAACCATAGTAGATCCCATTTGTTCTGTAAGAGAATCAATTCCCACTCTTTGAATTAATTCGGCATACACTCCTAAGGCCCCACTTCCAGATAAAGGCTTTACGATTATAAGTCCTATTAATTCTTTTGGTATATTTAATATTTGGGCCACAGGTGAAAATATGTATTCCAAAACTTCTATTCCTCTGCCAGATTTAAAAATTCCAATAGCTAAAAATATCCCTATTATGTATGGCAATATGTTCCATGCAGTTTTTAATCCTTCTATAGCTCCATTTATAAAACTTTCATATATATCTATATTTTGTTTCTTACCATAGATAACAATAAATAAAATTATTACAGGTATGGCTATATTAGAAAAATAATCTAACATTATCTATACCTCCTTTGTAATAATTTACAACCTACAACTCCAACTATTGTGGATATAATTGTTGCAAATAAAGTGGTTAAAATTATAGAATTAGGATTTGCACTGCCTGCATCTATTCTTATTTTTAACATAGTAAAAGGAATTAATTGTATAGATGAAATATTAATAACTAGAAACATTATCATATCAGGAGAGGCCTTTTTCTTATTTGGATTTAATGTTTGTAATTCACTCATGGCTTTTAATCCAAAGGCCGTTGCTCCATTTCCTGCCCCCAACATATTTAATACCATGTTCATAACCATGTAAGACATAGCTTTGTGATTTTTAGGAACAGTAGGAAACAATTTTTTCATTAAAGGACTCATTTTATCCGCTATTTTATCTATCATCCCCGAGTCTTTTGCAATATTCATTATTCCCATCCAAAGTGCCATTACACTAGCCAATGTTATAGCAAATTCAATAGCTCTTGTCCCCTCATTTAGTATTGCTTGATTTGTTTCTGGTAAATTGTTAAAACATATACTCCCCACTATGCCTAGGGCTATCATATAAAACCATAATTTATTAATATGAATCTCCTCCTTTAAACCATTTTATGATGTATACTTAAAATAAATGATGTCTTATTTTATAATACTCTACATATACTTTATGCTTGAAAGTTGGGGTATATTATGTTTTAGTATAAGTATAAGGTTTTTTAATTTATTTAAATGTTTAAGGAGAAATACCATGAGAAATTTAACACTTCTTACTGATTTGTACCAATTAACTATGTTAAATGGATACTACGAGAAGAATATTCATGAAGACATAGTAGTATTTGATATGTTCTTCAGGAAAAATGCTTGTAATGGTGGATATACTATTATTTGCGGCATAGAACAATTAGTAGAATACATAAATGATCTTCATTTTTCAGATGATGACTTAAAATATTTAAAAAGCCTAGATTTATTTTCTGATAAATTCTTAGACTTTTTAAAAGATTTCAAATTTACTGGAGATATATATGCTGTAGAAGAAGGAACTATAATGTTTCCAAAAGAGCCTGTAATAACAGTTAAAGCACCTTTATACCAAGCTCAGTTAATAGAAACTGCTTTACTTACAATAGTGAATTTTCAATCACTAATTGCTACTAAAGCTTCTAGAGTTTGCTATGCTGCTGATGGTGATCCTGTTTTTGAATTTGGTCTTAGACGTGCTCAGGGACCAGATGCAGGTACTTATGGAGCAAGAGCTGCTGTAATAGGAGGATGTACTGGAACTGCCAATGTATTAGCCGGGAAAATGTTTAACATACCAGTTGTTGGAACTCAAGCTCATAGCTGGGTTCAAAAATTTGACAATGAATTAGAATCTTTCCGCGCTTATGCTGATGTTTATCCAGACAAATGTTTATTGTTAGTTGATACATATGATGTCCTAAAAAGTGGTGTTCCAAATGCTATAAAAGTATTTGATGAACTAAAAGCTAAGGGTCATAAGCCAATGGGAATTAGAATAGACTCTGGAGATTTACAATACTTATCTGTAGAAGCAAAAAAATTATTTGAAGAAGCTGGTTATACTGATTTATCTTATACTGCTTCCAATGATTTAGATGAGTATACTATTGCCAGCCTAAAATCAAGTGGTGCAGCGATAAACTCTTGGGGTGTTGGTACAAAATTAATTACATCGGCTGAATCTCCATCTTTAGGAGGAGTTTACAAATTGGCTGGTTCTTATGATGGTGATACACTAGTTCCTAAAATAAAAGTTTCTGAAGAACCAGAAAAAATAAATAATCCAGGATTTAAAAAAGTGGTAAGAATATATAATGAAGATAATATGGCTGAAGCTGATTTAATCATGCTTCATGACGAAAAAATCGATACAAATAAACCATTAACAATCTTTGACCCTACATATACTTGGAAGCATATAACTTTCCACAACTACACAATAAAAGAACTTCAAAAACCACTATTTAAAAATGGTGAATGTAAATACGCTTCTAAAAGCGTAAACGAAGTTAAAAAATATGTTAATGATCAATTTAATACTCTTTGGGATGCTTATAAAAGGTTTTCTAACCATAAAAAGTATAAAGTTGATTTATCAGACAAACTTTGGACGCTAAAATCTGACTTGCTAGATTCAAAAAAACGCTTATAATATACATTATAATAATAAAAGGGGGCCTATCAATGGATGTAACAGATTACAGAATCATAGAAATCTTACAAAAAGACGGTAGAATTTCTATGAAAGATTTAGGTAAAATAGTAGGATTAACTTCTCCTGCTGTTTCAGAAAGAGTAAAGAGATTAGAAGAATCTGGTGTCATAGAAGGATATAAAGCTATAGTTAATCCAGATGCTTTAGGAAGAGTAATAAAAGCATTTATACATATATCCCTACCTAGTGATAAGTATGATGCATTTTTAGAAGCTGCGAAAAATGACCCTAGAATAGTTGAATGTCACCATGTTACTGGAGACGACTGTTCTCTTCTAAAGGTTATTGTAAAAGATATGTATGAACTAGAAAGTGTTATTGATGGTATTAAAACAATCGGCTCAACAAAAACATCCGTAATACTATCAACCCCAATACAGTCAAAATCAATTTTATGATAAAAAATGTATCCTTTTAATATTAAAAGGATACATTTTTTTTATATTTATATAGATAAACAGTTAAAACATAATAAATATATGATTTTAAAATCTCTTCATCTTCTTTTGGTTCTAATAATCTTTTGGTTGCAGTAATATCTGCAAACCCTAGTAGCATTACTCCAATAACATCATCTTGTAATTTATTAAACATCTCCTTTAGTACTTCATGAGATGCATCACTTTTTTTATAAATAGTAAGAAGATACATATGGTATCTAGTATAATTATAAAGTAATTCTATGGATTTTTGTGATAAATTAAGATTTTGCCCTACTTCCATAGCAATATCTCCGCTAAATTTTTCATGTCCTTTAAAATGTGTTCTTCCATTTTCATCTATAGTTTTTGCTCTCGCTTTTCCTATATCATGTAAAAAAACACCTAGCTTTAACAAATCTAAAATCTTTATATCATCTTCTACTATTGTATTTAAGTATTTCCATATACTTTCATTCAAATGAATTGGAAATTTGTTTTCTTCTATGAGTTTTTCAAATTCTTCCAACGCATAAATAGTATGACTAAAGCAATCTACCTTGTGGTATTTACACTGTCCCACTTCTTTCATACTACTAACTTCTGGTATTATATCTTCTAAAGTTCCACTTTCATCTAGCTCCCATATTTTTTCGCAGGCATTATTACTTTTTATCCCATTAATTATCTTAAATCCATTATCCATAAAATCACCCCCTGTCTTTTCTCTATAAGTCTAGTACTTGCTTGTAAACAACATCTTTTTTTAATTTTCTTTCTTTACAAACTACTTTTATAGCATCTTTTTTACTCATACCATCATCTAAAAGGGCTTCTACATATTCTCTTTCACTTAAGTTACTATAATCATCAGCTAAAGTTTTTTCACCCTTAAATCCATCTACAATTAAAACAAATTCACCTTTAACATCTTTTTCATTAAATATATTTATAACTGTTTCAATATCTTCTCTTATTACTTCTTGATACTTTTTAGTAAGCTCTCTATTTACTGATATTTCCCTGTTTCCTAAAATTTTAAGCATATCTTTTAAGGTATCTTTCAATCTATGAGGTGATTCATAGAAAATCATAGTTCTTTCTTCTTCTTTTACTTCTTCCAATCTACTTCTTCTTATCTTTTTGTCTCTATCTAAAAAACCTTCAAAAGCAAATTTATGAGTATTCATTCCAGATCCAACTAAGGCAACAACAAATGCTGTTGCTCCTGGTAATACATCTATTTCTATATTATGCTCTATTGCTAACTTAATTAAATCCTCTCCTGGGTCAGAAATTCCTGGCATTCCTGCATCACTTATCAATGCTATATTTTCACCTTCAAGTAATTTATTTATTAAATATATTCCTTTTGAATCTTTGTTGTGCTCAAAATAACTTGTAAGTGGCTTAGATATTTCAAAGTGATTTAATAATTTTACACTGTGTCTTGTATCTTCTGCTGCTATTAAATCAACTTCATTTAAAACTCTTAAAGTTCTATATGTTATATCTTCAAGATTTCCTATAGGTGTTGGACATATATATAATTTCCCACTCATTATTATTCTCCTATATTTTCATTTGCATATATTGCGTCTATTTCTTTTGTATAATTTCCATCTTCATCATAAACATATAAAGGATCTAGTATTTTTAGCTCTGGTCTACCATCCTTTGTAAATTCAACTAAAACTAAATTAGGTGCTTTATTTGCTCTTGGATGAACAAATTGGATTACCTTAGGTTCTAAATTGTATTTTCTTCCTAAAGTTACTATATCAACAAGTCTTATCGGTCTGTGTATCATAAAGAACTTCCCTCTAGGCATTACAAGTCTTGACGCGGCTCTTATTACATCTTCTAAATTACAAAGTACCTCATGTCTAGATATAGCTTTCTTATCATTTGGATTTTGTATTCCATTCATGTGCATGTATGGTGGGTTAGAAGTTGCCACATGATATCCATGCACATCTAATTGCTTGTCTATAGTTTTTATATCACCTTTTACTATTTCAACTCTATCTTGTAAGTCATTTAGTTTAACTGTTCTGCCTGCCATTTCCCATACTTCTTCTTGTATTTCTACACCAACGATTTTTTCAGCTTCACTTTTTCCAGCTATAAGTACAGGTATTATTCCTGTTCCTGTTCCTAAATCTACAACTTTTGATTTCTTTTTTACTTTAGCAAAATTAGCTAAAAGAACCGCATCTATCCCGAAACAAAATCCATTTTTATCTTGTATTACTTTTAATCCTTTTAGTTGTAAATCGTCTATTCTTTCAGTGTCCTTTATTTTTACCTCCATGTATTTCTCCTTTACAATAATAGTAGGGGAATTAAATAATCCCCCTATACTTTAGTCCTCTAATTTTTTAAGCTCTTTTAACGTAGCCATATCAATATCTAAATCTTTTCCTTTTCCACAACCATCACATTTCTTAGGTGCTTGAAGTACTTTTATTTCTTCTTTCATGCATATTTTTATAGTTTTATCATTAAATTCTACTTTTGCTTGTTCTAATAAAGGATTTGTTTCTATAACCTTACCTTTAATACCATCTACTTTTACTATAGATCCAACTGGTGGAACTTTTTCTATAGCTTCCACATAAACATCGTGCTCGTATTTTAAGCAACAGAAAAGTCTTCCGCATATTCCTGATATTTTAGTTGGATTTAATGATAAACTTTGATCTTTCGCCATTTTAATTGATACTGGTTGGAAATCTCCAAGCCATGAAGAACAACAAAGGCTTCTTCCACAAGGTCCAAGCCCACCTATTGATTTAGCTTCATCTCTAACCCCAATTTGTCTAAGTTCTATTCTTGTTTTAAATATTGCGGCTAAATCCTTAACTAATTCTCTAAAATCTATTCTTCCTTCTGCCGTGAAGTAGAAAATTAGCTTATTTCTATCAAAAGTATATTCACAATCTATTAAATACATTGTAAGCTCATGTTCTTTAATTTTTTGTAAGCATAATTCAAAAGTTTCTTTAGCTTTTTCCTTATTTTCTTTATATATCTTAGTATCTTCTTCTGTAGCAATTCTTATGATGGGTTTTAATGGTGAAACTAAACTTTCTTCATCTATTTCTTTCTTACCAACAACAACTGTTCCGTATTCTAATCCTCTTGCAGTCTCAACTACAACATCCATATCTTTTTCTATTGCAAAATCAACAGGATCAAAGTAGTATATTTTCCCTGCATTTTTAAATCTTACTCCTACAATATTTATCATTTAATCACCTCATATATATTTAAAGACATCACTTGTATACTTACATTAAAGTTACAATTACCTTTTATTTTTATTTTAGTATCTTCTATTATATCAATAATTTTGGATACCTGAGAATATGTAATTTTAGTGCTCATATTTTGTATAAATACTATTTTATCAGCATTTATTATCATATTTTTATCTACATGTTCTTTGCAAATCATTATATCTCTAAAATAATTTATCATCATATCAAGTACAGTTATGCTTTCACTCTTATATTTTTCCATTTGACTAGGTATATCAAGAATTTCAACCATATTCTTACTTAATATTGTTTCTATATAATTTTGAACACTTTCTTTCATTTCATAAAAATCATTAGAACTAGATAATTCTAAAGCTTTTTTCATACTACCTCTAGAAAATGCTGATAAAAGATTTGCTCTATTTTCTTCTACTCCTTGACTAATTAAATAGTTTTTTACTTCAACAAAAGGAATTGGTGTAAATTTTATCACTTCACATCTGGATCTTATAGTTGGTAACAAACTTTCTTTATTATTAGTAACAAGAATAATTATAGCATATTCAGGTGGTTCTTCTAATGTTTTTAACAATGCATTTTGAGCCTCTACAGTCATTTTCTCAGCTTTATCAATTATATAGATTTTGTATTTTTTATGTGGCTTAATAACAATGTCTGATTGTAAATTTCTTATTTGAGCTATCTTTATACTATTACCATCAGGTTTTACTCTTATACAGTCCGGGGCATTTTCAAGGTGATGAGTTTCAAGAAGTATTTCTGCCAGTTCATTAGCAAAAGTTTCTTTTCCTATTCCTTCTATACCTTCAAACATATATGCATGATTTATTTTGCCCTTTTTTATAGAATTGTTTATATATTTTTTAGCAAACTCTTGTCCTTTTATATTTTCAAAATACATATCTACTTTCTCCACAGAGTAATTTTTTTATTTTTATAGTAATTATCTTATATTATAACAAATAATTAACTTATTTCTATATTTATTCTAAACACTTTTTGTCATTTATATAAAAAACAATTAATTTATAATTTTTCTAATAAAAAAAGAGATATTATTATATCTCTTCCTATTCTATATTATTGTATTAAATTCAAGATATCTTTTTTTATATCATTAATACAATTTTCTAAGTTTTCATTTATATAAAATTTATTAATACTTAAATTTGATAAATTTTCATCACTAAAATCTTTATTATCTGCTATAAATCTTCTACACAGCTCATCATAATTAGGCTTATCCTGTTTTCTTTCTCTTTCTAAGGCTCTTTCCAACCTAATTCCATCTTCTATATCAATATAAAACGGACATACCTTGTCGTCTCCGAAATAATCTCTTAAACTCTTATAGGCTTCTAGTGTTGTTATTAATAAATAATTGTTTTTATTTAAATCTATCTGACCATCATTTATAGTTCCATAGAACCAATCACCATGTACTGTGTGATACACCCTTTTTTCTATTACTTTATTTTCTTTTTCAAATTTATTTAGTTCATCTGTATTAATAAAGAAGTATTCTACACCATTAGTTTCATTTATACGCTTAGGTCTTGTTGTATAAGATACAATCGGCTTTAAATCCAAGTCTTTATCATCATTTATCTCTTTAAATATTGTATCTTTACCAGAACTACTTTTTCCCATTAAACAAAAAATTTTGCCCATATTCTCCTCCTGTTCTTTCAATAGCTAAAAATAGTTTTAATTTATGTCAATAACATCTATATATTCCAAGTTAACATCTTTAATACCACTTATTATCATACCACTTTTAATCCCCTTCTGGATATAAGTAATAATTTCTTGTGTAATTATTTCTCCAGGTGAAATTAAACTTATTCCTGGTGGATAGGGTATTATATATTCTCCGCTTACTTTTCCAACACTATCTTCTAACTTTACACTTATTTTATCACTATAAAATGCTTGTCTTGGATTTAGAACTTTTTCAGGAACATTTTCTGGATAATTTGTATCCTCCAATAACTTCTTATTGCTTATATTTAAAAGTAAATCATCCAATGATTTTTCCAATCTAATAAAATCTTTTTCATCATTACCAATAGTACATATTAATAAAGCTCCGTAATAATTGGATAATTCAACTTGAATTTTATATTTTTCTCTTAAGATACTATCTAACTCATAACCCGTAATACCTAATTTCTTTAAAGAGATAAAAATCTTTGTTTTATCCATACTATTATCAATTATAATATTTTCATTATTTTCAAATTTACTTTTTAAATTATCTATATTACTAAGTAAATCCTCCATTAACTTTATTCCGTACTTATCATATATATCTACTGCTAATTCTAGCGAAGTTAAAAGTACGTATGAAGGGCTTGAAGATTCTAAAAATCTCAACATAGATCCTATTTTATTTTTATCAACTCTGTTTCCTTTTATATGCATCATAGAAGATTGAGTAAATGACGGTAAGGTCTTATGAGTACTTTGGATTATTATATCTGCTCCTTGTTCTATAGCTGATTTAGGCAGATTATCACTTAATTGCAAATGGGCTCCATGTGCTTCATCAACAATAACAATTATGTTTTTGCTATGGGCATAATCACATATAGCTTTTAAATCAAATGTTCTTCCATAATAAGTAGGATACGTAAGAACTATAGCTTTTGCATCCAAGTTGTTATCTATTACTGACTTTGTATTTTCCCCATCTACACCCATTATTATATTTGTCTTCTTGCACACCTTAGACTCTATGTATACTGGCTCTATATCTCCTAATATGCATGCATTTATAACTGATTGATGACAATCTCGATTTACAATTATCTTTGATTTTGGATTACAAACTGACATAATTGATGCCTCTATACCACAAGTAGTTCCATTAACCAAATAAATTGTTTTATCACTATTAAAAACTCTTGCTGCTCTATTTTGTGATTCTTTTATAATTTCTTTTGCATTATGTAAATTATCAGTTCCATCTATCTCAGTTGTATCTAAAGTGTATATTTTTTCTAAAATATTTTTATATCCTAATTTTTCAAAAACTTTACCCATCTTATGACCTGGTACATGAAAAGATATCAAATTATCATCTCTTAATTCTTCTAATTTATTCAAAATATAATTTTCCATAACTTCTCCTTTTGCATACTTTACAAATTTATCTACAAAAATAAGACCGATGATTGTTGCTTAAAATCCTCGGTCTTATTTCTATTTTTCCAATAAAAAAAATTACGTGGCTACGTGCTACTCTCCCAGGAGGTCGCCCCCCAAGTACCATCGCCGCTCAAGAGCTTAACTTCTGTGTTCGGAATGGGAACAGGTGTATCCTCTTTGCTATAATAACCACATAATCTTTATATTAAAGTATTAACTTTTGTTAGTACTTTCAAAACTGCAAACATTTAAGATATAACTTATATTGGTCAAGTCCTCGACCTATTAGTATCAGTAAGCTACATATGTTACCACACTTCCACCTCTGACCTATCAACCATGTAGTCTTCATGGGGTCTTAACCTTACGGTGGGAAATCTTATCTTGAAGTAGGCTTCGCGCTTAGATGCTTTCAGCGCTTATCCTTTCCGTACTTAGCTACCCAGCTATGCCCTTGGCAGAACAACTGGTACACCAGCGGTACGTCCATCCCGGTCCTCTCGTACTAAGGACAGGTCTCCTCAAATTTCCTACGCCTGCGACGGATAGGGACCGAACTGTCTCACGACGTTCTGAACCCAGCTCGCGTACCACTTTAATGGGCGAACAGCCCAACCCTTGGGACCTACTACAGCCCCAGGATGTGATGAGCCGACATCGAGGTGCCAAACCTCCCCGTCGATGTGGACTCTTGGGGGAGATCAGCCTGTTATCCCCAGGGTAGCTTTTATCCGTTGAGCGATGGCCCTTCCATGCGGTACCACCGGATCACTAAGTCCGACTTTCGTCCTTGCTCGACCTGTATGTCTTGCAATCAAGCTCTCTTCTGCCTTTACACTCTTCGTACGATTTCCGACCGTACTGAGAGAACCTTTGAGCGCCTCCGTTACTTTTTAGGAGGCGACCGCCCCAGTCAAACTGTCCACCTGACAGTGTCCCACTACCTGATTCAAGGCAGCTGGTTAGAATCCCAGTACTACAAGGGTGGTATCCCAAGGATGGCTCCACACAGACTGACGTCCATGCTTCATAGCCTCCCACCTATCCTGTACATGTAGCACCGAGACTCAATGTCAAGCTACAGTAAAGCTCCATGGGGTCTTTCCGTCCTGTCGCAGGTAACCGGCATCTTCACCGGTATTACAATTTCACCCAGTCTGTTGTTGAGACAGTGCCCAAATCGTTACGCCTTTCGTGCGGGTCGGAACTTACCCGACAAGGAATTTCGCTACCTTAGGACCGTTATAGTTACGGCCGCCGTTTACTGGGGCTTAAGTTCACTGCTTCGGTTACCCTAACAGATCCCCTTAACCTTCCAGCACCGGGCAGGCGTCAGCTCCTATACATCGTCTTGCGACTTAGCAGAAACCTATGTTTTTGGTAAACAGTCGCTTGGGCCTATTCTCTGCGGCCATGTTTCCATGGCACCCCTTCTCCCTAAGTTACGGGGTCATTTTGCCGAGTTCCTTAACAACAGTTCTCTGGCTGGCCTTAGGATACTCTCCTCACCCACCTGTGTCGGTTTGCGGTACAGGCACCTTTAACCTCGATAGAGACTTTTCTCGACAGTGTGAAATCAGCTACTTCGCTACTAAATTTCGCTCCGCATCGTACCCCAGCATTATTCTAACGGATTTGCCTATTAGAACTGCCTCAATACTTGCCCGTACATAACCAACAGTACGGTTAGCTTATCCTTCTGTGTCATCCCATTTCTCAAACGGTTATTGGTGGTACAGGAATATCAACCTGTTGTCCATCACCTACGCCTTTCGGCCTCGGCTTAGGTCCTGACTAACCCAGGGCGGACGAACCTTCCCCTGGAAACCTTGGGTTTACGGCCTGTGGGATTCTCACCCACATCTCGCTACTCATGCCAACATTCTCACTTCTATACAGTCCACATCTCCTTACGGTAATGCTTCAATCCGTATAGAAAGCTCTCCTACCCATCATAAATGATGCCGTAGCTTCGGTAGTACGTTTTAGCCCCGGAAATTTTCGGCGCAGGATCACTCGACCAGTGAGCTATTACGCACTCTTTAAATGAGTGGCTGCTTCTAAGCCAACATCCTGGTTGTCTGTGCAATCCCACATCCTTTACCACTTAACGTACATTTAGGGACCTTAGCTGACGATCTGGGCTGTTGCCCTTTTGACTATGAATCTTATCACCCACAGTCTGACTCCCAAGTATAAGAATACGGCATTCGGAGTTTGATAGTCTTCGGTAAGTGCAATACCCCCTAGGACATTCAGTGCTCTACCTCCGCTTCTCTAAACCTTGAGGCTAGCCCTAAAGCTATTTCGGAGAGAACCAGCTATCTCCGGGCTCGATTGGAATTTCACCGCTATCCACAGGTCATCCCCGAGCTTTTCAACGCTCGTGGGTTCGGTCCTCCACGAAATTTTACTTTCGCTTCAACCTGCCCATGGATAGGTCGCCCGGTTTCGGGTCTACGTCAACTAACTAAACGCCCAGTTAAGACTCGCTTTCGCTGCGGCTCCACACCTTAAGTGCTTAACCTTGCTAGGTAACGTAACTCGTTGGCCCGTTCTACAAAAAGTACGCAGTCACACAAGTAATGTGCTCCTACAGCTTGTAAGTGTAGGGTTTCAGGTTCTATTTCACTCCCCTCCCGGGGTTCTTTTCACCTTTCCCTCACGGTACTATACGCTATCGGTCACTAGGTAGTATTTAGGCTTGGAGGATGGTCCCTCCTGCTTCCCACAGGGTTTCACGTGTCCCGTGGTACTCTGGATCATATCTAGAGTCTTATTCTTTAAACTACGTGGCTTTTACACTTTATAGCGGAGCTTTCCAACTCTCTTCGTCTTGAATAAGTGATTCTGTTATGATATGTCCGCAACCCCAGTGAAGAAAACTTCACTGGTTTGGCCTGTTCCGCGTTCGCTCGCCGCTACTTACGGAATCGAATTTCTTTCTCTTCCTCCGGGTACTTAGATGTTTCAGTTCCCCGGGTTCCCCTCGCATAGCTATGTATTCACTATACGATACTTAGACATTACTCTAAGTGAGTTTCCTCATTCGGAAATCTTGGGATCAAAGTTTACGTGCAACTCCCCCAAGCTTATCGCAGCTTATCGCGTCCTTCATCGGCTCCTAGTGCCAAGGCATTCGCCCTACACCCTTAATAACTTGACCAGTTATCAAAGTTGATATTTTTAAAAGTTATCTTCTTTATATGATATATTTTTTAAGAAGTTTATCTTCTTCTTTTATAATGTCATATCACTAAATGTTATGCAGTTTTCAAAGTACTAATTTTGAGTTTTCATAAAGAACCCTCAAAATTAAACAGTAGGTTAATTCTCCCTAGAAAGGAGGTGATCCAGCCGCACCTTCCGATACGGCTACCTTGTTACGACTTCACCCCAGTTATTGATTTCACCTTCGACACTCGCTTCCCAAAGGGTTAGCTAAGTGGCTTCGGGCGCCCCCAACTTCCGTGGTGTGACGGGCGGTGTGTACAAGACCCGGGAACGCATTCACCGCAGCATTCTGATCTGCGATTACTAGTAACTCCAGCTTCATGTAGGCGAGTTTCAGCCTACAATCCGAACTGAGAATGGCTTTAAGGGATTAGCTCGGCCTCACGACTTGGCTGCCCTCTGTACCACCCATTGTAGCACGTGTGTAGCCCTAAGCATAAGGGGCATGATGATTTGACGTCATCCCCACCTTCCTCCAGGTTATCCCTGGCAGTCCCTCTAGAGTGCCCAACTTAATGCTGGCAACTAAAGGCAAGGGTTGCGCTCGTTGCGGGACTTAACCCAACATCTCACGACACGAGCTGACGACAACCATGCACCACCTGTCACTTCTGTCCCCGAAGGGAAAAATGCGATTAGGCATCGGTCAAAAGGATGTCAAGCTTAGGTAAGGTTCTTCGCGTTGCTTCGAATTAAACCACATGCTCCGCTACTTGTGCGGGTCCCCGTCAATTCCTTTGAGTTTCACTCTTGCGAGCGTACTCCCCAGGCGGAGTACTTAATGCGTTAGCTGCGGCACCGAGGGGGGTAACCCCCGACACCTAGTACTCATCGTTTACGGCGTGGACTACCAGGGTATCTAATCCTGTTTGCTCCCCACGCTTTCGTGCCTCAGTGTCAGTTACAGTCCAGAAAGCCGCCTTCGCTACTGGTGTTCCTCCTAATATCTACGCATTTCACCGCTACACTAGGAATTCCACTTTCCTCTCCTGCACTCAAGTTTCCCAGTTTCAAGAGCTTACTACGGTTGAGCCGTAGCCTTTCACTCCTGACTTAAGAAACCACCTACGCACCCTTTACGCCCAGTAAATCCGGATAACGCTAGCCCCCTACGTATTACCGCGGCTGCTGGCACGTAGTTAGCCGGGGCTTCCTCCTCAAGTACCGTCATTATCTTCCTTGAGGACAGAGTTTTACGACCCGAAGGCCTTCATCACTCACGCGGCGTTGCTGCATCAGGCTTTCGCCCATTGTGCAATATTCCCCACTGCTGCCTCCCGTAGGAGTTTGGACCGTGTCTCAGTTCCAATGTGGCCGATCACCCTCTCAGGTCGGCTACTGATCGTCGCCTTGGTAAGCCGTTACCTTACCAACTAGCTAATCAGACGCGGGTCCATCTCATACCGCCGGAGCTTTGATAAGAAATCCATGTGAATCTCTTATATTATCCTGTATTAGCATACCTTTCGGTATGTTATCCATGTGTATGAGGCAGGTTACCCACGCGTTACTCACCCGTCCGCCGCTCTTCTCCGAAGAGAATCGCTCGACTTGCATGTGTTAGGCACGCCGCCAGCGTTCATCCTGAGCCAGGATCAAACTCTCAAATAAAAGTTGTCCAATTGCTCAGCTAATCATTATCTGAATATCTGGCTTGGTTTGTTTGTTGTTTCAGTTTAATTCTTAAAGAATTAATTTATTGTTAACCTACTGTTTAATTTTCAAAGTTCTTTTGCTTGTTTCAGCTTCTTTATTCTACCAAAGCTGTTTTTCTTTGTCAACAACTTTTTTTCAAAAGTTTTTTGTTGACGTTTTGTCCCTGTCTCAAGGACAAGTAATACTATATCATCGTAAATTATATTGGTCAATAGTTTTTTTAAACTTTTTTTATACTATAATTTTATAAAAAACTTATCAACATACCTTATTACATTTTATCCACATTATAAACAGTTTAAAATAGGTCTATATTGTGAATTATTAATTTTTATTAACAATTATCAGTTAATAATGTGAATAACTTTTTTTTTAAAACAATAAATATTTGTTATTAAATATTTTATTCACATTTATTAATATACTCAAAGTAATAATAATTATGCTTAGTTTTTTAATAATTATTTAATTATAATTACTTACCCCCTTATTTCAACTACTTATAAATAAATTAATATTTTTCACAATATACTCCAAATGGGAGAAAGGTACAAGTATTTTAGATTTGTATTTTAAATTTACTGTATTCGCTTTTTATATAGCTTTTTATTTCCCTATCAAAACATTTTTTATTTTTTAAATACTATACATAACTACACCAAATTTTCACTTTTTAACAACTTTTTATATTCCTTAATACCTGTTAGATAATTTACTTAATTCATTTATGTCATTAACAACATTACAAGAAATAATAGGACTATATTTATTATTAGTCGTAGTTTTAACATTATCACAAATTTCATTTTATAATTTTAATACTTGGATCTATAATCCAGATTTATTTAATGTCTTTAATTTTCATATATTCATTAATTTTTCAGTCTTTTTTATAAACTCAAATGACTCTTTCTAATGTAGCTCGATCTTGTTTTTGTCCAATCTATTGCTAATCATTTTTTATCAGCCTCATTTATTCTAATATATAGTTCAAAACATTCTAAAATATATCAAATATACATTTATTATCTTTTAATAAATAGTAATGCTTACCATGTTCAGATATATTATATATATTTCAGTTTACTTCATTCACTAATCATTCTATCAGATAAATATGCTATAAACAGTGTAACGCACGTCATAAAAATTTATATTTCCCATATACTAAACAAACTAAAGTTCATACAAAAAAAGCATACCCAATAGGTATGCCTAAAATATCTTTAATAATAAAAAAGATTACGTGGCTACGTGCTACTCTCCCAGGAGGTCGCCCCCCAAGTACCATCGCCGCTCAAGAGCTTAACTTCTGTGTTCGGAATGGGAACAGGTGTATCCTCTTTGCTATAATAACCACATAATCTTTATATTAAAGTATTAACTTTTGTTAATACTTTCAAAACTGCTAACATTTAATGTTTCCATTATATTTATTGGTCAAGTCCTCGACCTATTAGTATCAGTAAGCTACATATGTTACCACACTTCCACCTCTGACCTATCAACCATGTAGTCTTCATGGGGTCTTAACCTTACGGTGGGAAATCTTATCTTGAAGTAGGCTTCGCGCTTAGATGCTTTCAGCGCTTATCCTTTCCGTACTTAGCTACCCAGCTATGCCCTTGGCAGAACAACTGGTACACCAGCGGTACGTCCATCCCGGTCCTCTCGTACTAAGGACAGGTCTCCTCAAATTTCCTACGCCTGCGACGGATAGGGACCGAACTGTCTCACGACGTTCTGAACCCAGCTCGCGTACCACTTTAATGGGCGAACAGCCCAACCCTTGGGACCTACTACAGCCCCAGGATGTGATGAGCCGACATCGAGGTGCCAAACCTCCCCGTCGATGTGGACTCTTGGGGGAGATCAGCCTGTTATCCCCAGGGTAGCTTTTATCCGTTGAGCGATGGCCCTTCCATGCGGTACCACCGGATCACTAAGTCCGACTTTCGTCCTTGCTCGACCTGTATGTCTTGCAATCAAGCTCTCTTCTGCCTTTACACTCTTCGTACGATTTCCGACCGTACTGAGAGAACCTTTGAGCGCCTCCGTTACTTTTTAGGAGGCGACCGCCCCAGTCAAACTGTCCACCTGACAGTGTCCCACTACCTGATTCAAGGCAGCTGGTTAGAATCCCAGTACTACAAGGGTGGTATCCCAAGGATGGCTCCACACAGACTGACGTCCATGCTTCATAGCCTCCCACCTATCCTGTACATGTAGCACCGAGACTCAATGTCAAGCTACAGTAAAGCTCCATGGGGTCTTTCCGTCCTGTCGCAGGTAACCGGCATCTTCACCGGTATTACAATTTCACCCAGTCTGTTGTTGAGACAGTGCCCAAATCGTTACGCCTTTCGTGCGGGTCGGAACTTACCCGACAAGGAATTTCGCTACCTTAGGACCGTTATAGTTACGGCCGCCGTTTACTGGGGCTTAAGTTCACTGCTTCGGTTACCCTAACAGATCCCCTTAACCTTCCAGCACCGGGCAGGCGTCAGCTCCTATACATCGTCTTGCGACTTAGCAGAAACCTATGTTTTTGGTAAACAGTCGCTTGGGCCTATTCTCTGCGGCCATGTTTCCATGGCACCCCTTCTCCCTAAGTTACGGGGTCATTTTGCCGAGTTCCTTAACAACAGTTCTCTGGCTGGCCTTAGGATACTCTCCTCACCCACCTGTGTCGGTTTGCGGTACAGGCACCTTTAACCTCGATAGAGACTTTTCTCGACAGTGTGAAATCAGCTACTTCGCTACTAAATTTCGCTCCGCATCGTACCCCAGCATTATTCTAACGGATTTGCCTATTAGAACTGCCTCAATACTTGCCCGTACATAACCAACAGTACGGTTAGCTTATCCTTCTGTGTCATCCCATTTCTCAAACGGTTATTGGTGGTACAGGAATATCAACCTGTTGTCCATCACCTACGCCTTTCGGCCTCGGCTTAGGTCCTGACTAACCCAGGGCGGACGAACCTTCCCCTGGAAACCTTGGGTTTACGGCCTGTGGGATTCTCACCCACATCTCGCTACTCATGCCAACATTCTCACTTCTATACAGTCCACATCTCCTTACGGTAATGCTTCAATCCGTATAGAAAGCTCTCCTACCCATCATAAATGATGCCGTAGCTTCGGTAGTACGTTTTAGCCCCGGAAATTTTCGGCGCAGGATCACTCGACCAGTGAGCTATTACGCACTCTTTAAATGAGTGGCTGCTTCTAAGCCAACATCCTGGTTGTCTGTGCAATCCCACATCCTTTACCACTTAACGTACATTTAGGGACCTTAGCTGACGATCTGGGCTGTTGCCCTTTTGACTATGAATCTTATCACCCACAGTCTGACTCCCAAGTATAAGAATACGGCATTCGGAGTTTGATAGTCTTCGGTAAGTGCAATACCCCCTAGGACATTCAGTGCTCTACCTCCGCTTCTCTAAACCTTGAGGCTAGCCCTAAAGCTATTTCGGAGAGAACCAGCTATCTCCGGGCTCGATTGGAATTTCACCGCTATCCACAGGTCATCCCCGAGCTTTTCAACGCTCGTGGGTTCGGTCCTCCACGAAATTTTACTTTCGCTTCAACCTGCCCATGGATAGGTCGCCCGGTTTCGGGTCTACGTCAACTAACTAAACGCCCAGTTAAGACTCGCTTTCGCTGCGGCTCCACACCTTAAGTGCTTAACCTTGCTAGGTAACGTAACTCGTTGGCCCGTTCTACAAAAAGTACGCAGTCACACAAGTAATGTGCTCCTACAGCTTGTAAGTGTAGGGTTTCAGGTTCTATTTCACTCCCCTCCCGGGGTTCTTTTCACCTTTCCCTCACGGTACTATACGCTATCGGTCACTAGGTAGTATTTAGGCTTGGAGGATGGTCCCTCCTGCTTCCCACAGGGTTTCACGTGTCCCGTGGTACTCTGGATCATATCTATCGATTTCTTGTTTCAGTTACGTGGCTTTTACACCTTATAGCGGAGCTTTCCAACTCTCTTCACTTACAATTCCTCAACTTTATGATATGTCCGCAACCCCAACAAAGAAAACTTTATTGGTTTGGCCTGTTCCGCGTTCGCTCGCCGCTACTTACGGAATCGAATTTCTTTCTCTTCCTCCGGGTACTTAGATGTTTCAGTTCCCCGGGTTCCCCTCGCATAGCTATGTATTCACTATACGATACTTAGACATTACTCTAAGTGAGTTTCCTCATTCGGAAATCTTGGGATCAAAGTTTACGTGCAACTCCCCCAAGCTTATCGCAGCTTATCGCGTCCTTCATCGGCTCCTAGTGCCAAGGCATTCGCCCTACACCCTTAATAACTTGACCAGTTATCAAAGTTTGATATTTTTAAAAGTTATCTTCTTTATATGATATATTTTTTAAGAAGTTTATCTTCTTCTTTTATAATGTCATATCACTAAATGTTATGCAGTTTTCAAAGTACTAATTTTGAGTTTTCATAAAGAACCCTCAAAATTAAACAGTAGGTTAATTCTCCCTAGAAAGGAGGTGATCCAGCCGCACCTTCCGATACGGCTACCTTGTTACGACTTCACCCCAGTTATTGATTTCACCTTCGACACTCGCTTCCCAAAGGGTTAGCTAAGTGGCTTCGGGCGCCCCCAACTTCCGTGGTGTGACGGGCGGTGTGTACAAGACCCGGGAACGCATTCACCGCAGCATTCTGATCTGCGATTACTAGTAACTCCAGCTTCATGTAGGCGAGTTTCAGCCTACAATCCGAACTGAGAATGGCTTTAAGGGATTAGCTCGGCCTCACGACTTGGCTGCCCTCTGTACCACCCATTGTAGCACGTGTGTAGCCCTAAGCATAAGGGGCATGATGATTTGACGTCATCCCCACCTTCCTCCAGGTTATCCCTGGCAGTCCCTCTAGAGTGCCCAACTTAATGCTGGCAACTAAAGGCAAGGGTTGCGCTCGTTGCGGGACTTAACCCAACATCTCACGACACGAGCTGACGACAACCATGCACCACCTGTCACTTCTGTCCCCGAAGGGAAAAATGCGATTAGGCATCGGTCAAAAGGATGTCAAGCTTAGGTAAGGTTCTTCGCGTTGCTTCGAATTAAACCACATGCTCCGCTACTTGTGCGGGTCCCCGTCAATTCCTTTGAGTTTCACTCTTGCGAGCGTACTCCCCAGGCGGAGTACTTAATGCGTTAGCTGCGGCACCGAGGGGGGTAACCCCCGACACCTAGTACTCATCGTTTACGGCGTGGACTACCAGGGTATCTAATCCTGTTTGCTCCCCACGCTTTCGTGCCTCAGTGTCAGTTACAGTCCAGAAAGCCGCCTTCGCTACTGGTGTTCCTCCTAATATCTACGCATTTCACCGCTACACTAGGAATTCCACTTTCCTCTCCTGCACTCAAGTTTCCCAGTTTCAAGAGCTTACTACGGTTGAGCCGTAGCCTTTCACTCCTGACTTAAGAAACCACCTACGCACCCTTTACGCCCAGTAAATCCGGATAACGCTAGCCCCCTACGTATTACCGCGGCTGCTGGCACGTAGTTAGCCGGGGCTTCCTCCTCAAGTACCGTCATTATCTTCCTTGAGGACAGAGTTTTACGACCCGAAGGCCTTCATCACTCACGCGGCGTTGCTGCATCAGGCTTTCGCCCATTGTGCAATATTCCCCACTGCTGCCTCCCGTAGGAGTTTGGACCGTGTCTCAGTTCCAATGTGGCCGATCACCCTCTCAGGTCGGCTACTGATCGTCGCCTTGGTAAGCCGTTACCTTACCAACTAGCTAATCAGACGCGGGTCCATCTCATACCGCCGGAGCTTTGATAAGAAATCCATGTGAATCTCTTATATTATCCTGTATTAGCATACCTTTCGGTATGTTATCCATGTGTATGAGGCAGGTTACCCACGCGTTACTCACCCGTCCGCCGCTCTTCTCCGAAGAGAATCGCTCGACTTGCATGTGTTAGGCACGCCACCAGCGTTCATCCTGAGCCAGGATCAAACTCTCAAATAAAAGTTGTCCAATTGCTCAGCTAATCATTATCTGAATATCTGGCTTGGTTTGTTTGTTGTTTCAGTTTAATTCTTAAAGAATTAATTTATTGTTAACCTACTGTTTAATTTTCAAAGTTCTTTTGCTTGTTTCAGCTTCTTTATTCTACCAAAGCTATTTTTCTTTGTCAACCACTTTTTTAAGAAGTTTTTGTCGACGTTGCGTCCTGTCTCAAGGACAAGTATTACTTTACCATCTTAAATAAAATACGTCAACACTTTTTGCAAAACTTTTTTTATACATTTTAATTTTATAAACACATAGTATACTATAACCTTAGTAATATGCTAATTTTTCAACAGTTTTAATATTTATATTTTTTTAATAATTATATAGTATTAAACATTAAAAGTTATAAAACCAAATAGATTTTATAACTTTTAATATGAATATGTATTCTAATATTATTTAATTTTAACTATCTTCACTAAAATATTTTTGTATTCCAACATAAATAGACCACGCTATCTGATCTTGATATTCTTCATCATTTAATAACTTCGCTTCTTTATCATTAGAAAGAAATCCACATTCTATTAATGTAGAAGGTATCTCATTGTCTTTTATTAGGTAAATATCATTCCTAGGTTTTATTTGTCTATTATTTGTATTATCTACTACTCTTTTTAGCTCATTTTGAATATAGGTTGCTAGTTTCTTGTCATCTTCTTTCCCTTCAGGATAAAATGTTTGTGCACCATAATATTTTGATTGTTGAAATTTATTAAGATGTATAGATACAAACATATCTGCTGAAGATTCATCAATTATTTTTTTTCTATTTTTCAGATTTTCATTATATTTTTGTCTAATAGTTTTTCCTGTTTGTTCAGTATATAAACTTGTATCATCATTTCTTGTCAATATCACTGCTGCACCGCTAGCTTCTATTAATTCTTTAACTTTCTTCGCTATTTTTAGATTAACGTCTTTTTCTTTTATTGATTGGTCATCTGTCATTGCACCTGGGTCTATTCCTCCATGCCCTGCATCTACAATTATTGTTTTACTGGTTATTGGCATCAGTTTAATTACATCTTCCGATGCAGTTTTTATTTCTATTATTGATACTATTATCAATGCCAATGATATTACTCCAAATATTATTTTTTTACTTAATTTGCTCACATTATCACCCCATATATTTATATTGGGGTTTATCTTGATTTATTACTTTATTTCAATTAAAAAGGGACATACTATAAAAGTATCTCCCTACATATTTAAATTTAACTTATCTTATTATATCAAACTCAACTATAGATTTAAATAAATCTCCGTCTATATCTATAGAGAAAGTTCCTCCTTGTAAGTTAACTAGATCCCTAGCTATAGCAAGACCTAATCCACTGCCTTCTGTGTTTCTAGAATCATCAGCTCTTTTAAACCTTTCCATTATTTCTTCTGGATCAAAATTCAATTCATAAGAAGATATATTCTTCATAGTTAATTTAACTTTGTTATCTTCTTCAATTATATCTATATATACTCTTGTGTTTGGCAATGAATACTTAGATATATTGATTAATAAATTTTCAAGAACTCTATATAATCTTCGTCCATCTGCTCTTACATAAGTTTTATCTTCTGGCACATTTATTTTTAAATCTAAGTTAGCTTCTGATAATTTTTCTTCCATCTCTCCAATAGATTGTCTTAACAATTGAGTGAGGTCTATTTTTTCCATATTTAATTCTATATTTCCACTACTAGCTTTACTAGCTTCAAACAAATCTTCTATTAGTATTTTTAGTCTTTTTGATTTTGAATCTAGTACATTTACGTAGTCTTTTAAATATTCTGGACTAATATTTTCTTCTTTTTTTATTAATTCCACATAGTTTATTATGGAAGTTAGTGGAGTTTTTAAATCATGAGATACGTTTGTAATAAGTTCTGATTTCATTCTCTCACTTTTTAGTTGATTATCTATAGCTTTATCTAACCCATCCCTTATGTTATTTATATCATCTGCTAAGGTTGTAAAGTTATCTTCACCTATTAGCTTTAACTTATGATGAATATCTCCGTTTTTTATCCTCTGAGTACCATCCATTATATAAGATAGATACCATAGTTTTTTTAACACATAATAAGCTAATCCACCTATTGTTAAAATAGATGATATAATCGCAATAAAAGGATCGTAGCTGCCTATTGCAATCATCATTAAAAATAAATTAACTACTATACATACTATAGTTAGTCCTACTATTCTCTTTGATAGAGGCATACTTCTTGTAAGTTTTGATGTATTTATTAATGCTTTTTTTGAAAAATTAAATATTCTATAAACAAAAGTTGTTTTGAAGAAGTCTAACTTGTTGTCATAGCTATTTATTTGTTTGTTAAATATATAAAGTACAGTACAAATAAACCCTATACCTAAAAAACTAAATGTAAAACTACTAAGCATATCATAATAGTAATCAAAGCTTTGCATTAAAAATACTACTGCAAATACTAATCCTAATACATATAACTCTAACGGTACAAGTTTACTAAGCTTTAGCCAGAAACTATCTTTATCAAATAGATCTGTTTTACTTCTTTTATATAAGATTGTAGATATTATCCCTAGTATTAATGAACCACCTAAAGTTGCTAGTATTATTTGAACAGATACTATATCTCTATTGAACTCACTTTTTGCTTCATATATTCTGTCATATATACCAGGAGCACGTTCAAAATTTTCAGGTATGGACATGTATATATCACCACTTTTTAGTTGCATAACAGAACCTAATTCATCGTTTACATTTGAATCTTTATATTCATTGTTATTGAATGTTTTAGAATAGCTAATATTATGATTTTTAGATGATATTTTTACATCACATTCTCCTTTATATTTATTTTGAAATTCTTTTGCTGTCTTACTCTCTGTATTTGTATAAATTTCATCTGTATCTTTATTTATAATAAAATAATTAAGATTTGATATTTGTTTCAATTCTTCTCTTGAATACGTTCTTAGTTCTTTTATATTATTTTCATCCTCATCAGACGAATCTTTATCTGTTCCTTCTACACTTCCACTTGTAATAGATGTTAAATAACTCATTAAGTTATTATCAAAAGCTCTACTCTTATAAAATTCATCTTCTATAGCAAACTGATCTTTATGCATATAACTTGTAAATACACCTGCGCCTCTACCAATCACACTAATTGTCGTTGGTATCATAGCTAAAAACGCTGATATACATACAAATATGATTACTAAGTTAATAAACTTAAATCCTTTGTTTCCTTTCATATAACCTCCTTTTTGTTTAAAATCTTAATGCTTTATATAATATATAGTTTAAAGTAAATATAATTACTGTATCTATAAATATATTCATACCACCATAATTAAAACATATTATAATTCCTATTATCTGAGTTATGGCAAACATTAGTAATACAAATATAAAATTAAACATTAAGCTTCTTTCCCTAAATACTTTCCCATTATAGTTTTTCAATTTTGTATCCCACTCCCCATACTACCTTTAAATATCTTGGTTCTTTTGAATTTATTTCAATTTTTTCCCTTATTCTTCTAATATGAACTGCTACTGTATTTTCCACATTAAAACTTTCTTCATTCCATACTTTCTCATATATCTCATCTATAGAAAACACTCTTCCTTTATTGGCAAGAAGTAAGTTTAGTATTTTAAACTCTATAGGAGTTACTTTTACTATTTGTCCATCTACTTTTACTTCTTTTGTAGACGTATTTAACTCTAAACCACCACTACTTAATACTTCTTTAATATTTATGTTTTCATTATTATAAGTCCCTAATGCCACATATCTTCTCAAGTTCGATTTCACTCTAGCTATAAGCTCTAATAAGTTAAATGGTTTTGTTATATAGTCATCCGCCCCTATATTAAGTCCCATTATTTTATCTGTATCTTCACTCTTTGCTGAAACTAATATTATCGGTATATTTTTTTCTTCTCTTATTTTTATTGTTGCTTTTATTCCATCTAATTTGGGCATCATTATATCCATAAGTATTAGGTGCACATCTTTGTTCACTAATACATCTAAAGCTTCTATTCCGTTATATGCTTTATATATGTTATAACCTTCATTTCTTAAAAATATCTCTATTGATTCAACTATCTCTTTGTCATCGTCCACTACTAATATATTGTACATTTGCATCATCTCCTTTATACAATTCATTATCACTTGTATTATACACTATAATCACATTCTTTTATAACTTTCACACTTTTTAATATATTTTTAGATGCATATGTATATATCATATATTAGTTAAATACAACATTCCTAAAATTATTAAACATATTATTGATCCTATAGTTAGTTTTTTTTAATATCCATGTATCTTTCCATATATATTGAATAATCATATTAATTTTCACCTCCCTTATTCTCTTATCAAATTCTTTTTTACTATACTAATATAATAGAATATAATTCTTACATAATAGTCACTCTATTTCTTAAGGAATTCTTACAAAAAAACTCATAGCAAAATGCTATGAGTTTCTGATCGATTAATATTTTTAATTGTTTTTATGAAACATTATTAATATTTACTATGCTTCTATTTCTCTTATTAAATTAACCATTTCTATGGCACCTACAGCACAATCAAATCCTTTATTTCCTGCTTTAGTTCCTGCACGCTCTATTGCTTGTTCTATATTTTCTGTAGTTATAACTCCAAACATTACTGGTATATCACTATTCAATGATACATGAGCAATTCCTTTTGACACTTCACTGCATACATAGTCATAGTGTGTTGTGTTTCCACGAATTACTGCTCCTAAGCATATTATTGCATCATATTTATTACTTTTTGCCATTTTTGATGCTATTAGAGGTATTTCAAATGCCCCTGGTACCCATGCAACTTCTATATTATCTTCATCTACATCATGACGCTTTAAAGCATCTACTGCTCCACCTAATAATTTAGATGTTATAAATTCATTGAAACGAGCTGCTACTATCCCTATTTTTATATCCTTTGATATTAATTTTCCTTCATATAATTTCATATTTCCTATCTCCTTTTATAATTTAATTTTTATTATGATTAAGGGAATTTTAATAATTTAAAATATGTCCCATTTTTTCTTGTTTTGTTTTTAAATAAAATATATCATTCATAGTTGGATTCATTTGTATTGGTACTCTTTCTACAATTTCCATACCAAATCCTGATAGACCATATATTTTTTCCGGATTATTTGTAAGTAGTCTTAAAGTCTTCACTCCTAAGTCTCTTAATATCTGAGCTCCTATGAAGTATTCTCTCATATCTCCTTCAAATCCAAGAGCTAAATTAGCTTCTAAAGTATCCATCCCTTGATCTTGTAATTCATAAGCACGAAGTTTATTTATAAGACCTATACCTCGCCCCTCTTGTCTCATGTAAAGAAGTATTCCTCTTCCTTCTTCTTCTATTTGTCTCATTGCAGAAGCAAATTGTTCTCCACAATCGCATCTTTGTGAACCAAAGGCATCTCCTGTTAAACACTCTGAATGTACACGACACAATATATCTTTCCCATCACTTATATCCCCTTTTACTAAGGCAACGTGATGTTCTCCATTTAATTTATTTATATATCCATATGCTCTAAAATCTCCATAAGCTGTTGGCATCTTTGTATTAGCTACACACTCTACAAGATCGTCATGCTTTTTTCTATAATCTTGCAAGTCTTTTATGGTTATAAATTTTAGATTCCACTTCTTGGATAACTCTATTAATTCTGGTGTACGCATCATAGTTCCATCATCTTTCATAATTTCGCAACATAATCCACATTCTTTAAGTCCTGCTAATTTCATCAGATCAACAGTTGCTTCTGTATGCCCATTACGCTCTAGTACTCCATTTTTTTTTGCCAAAAGTGGAAACATATGGCCTGGTCTACGAAAATCCTCTGGTTTGGAACTTTCATCCACACATTTCATAGCTGTTATACTTCTTTCTACAGCAGATATTCCTGTAGTTGTATCCACATGATCTATAGAAACTGTAAAAGCAGTACTGTGATTGTCTGTATTATTTGATACCATTTGAGTAAGTTGTAATTTATCACAAACTTCTTTACTCATAGGCATACATATAAGGCCTTTGGCATGAGTGGCCATGAAATTCACATTTTCTGTTGTTGCAAATTCAGCCGCACATATGAAATCACCTTCATTTTCTCTGTTTTCATCATCAGTAACAATTATTATCTTTCCTTCTCGAAGATCTTGTAAAGCTTCTTCTACTTTATTAAACTCAAACATTTTTATTCCTCCTAAAAACCATTCTTTATTAAGAAATCCATTGTTATATTACTTTCATCTTTTTTGTTTTTTTCAAAACTCATTAACTTTTCCACATACTTACCTATGACATCATTCTCGATATTCACAATATCCCCAACTAATCTGTGGGAAAGTATAGTTTCCTGTGCTGTGTGCGGGATAATAGATACACTAAAATGTTTTTCATTTACTTTTGCAACAGTTAAACTTATTCCATCTATGGCAATAGAACCTTTTTCTACGATGTATTTCATTAAATTTTCTTCCACCGCTATTGTGTACCAAATTGCATTGTCATCTTTTTCAATTTTTATTATTTTACCTGTACCATCAATATGACCTGATACAATATGCCCTCCAAACCTAGCATTCGCACACATTGCTCTTTCTAAATTTACAAGGCTTCCATTTTTTAAATTACCCAATGATGATCTACTTAGAGTTTCATTCATCACATCAGCTGAAAAAACTTCATTGTTAAATGTAGTTACAGTAAGGCATACACCATTGACAGAAATACTATCCCCTATATGAATATCTTCAAATATTTTTTTACCTTGTATAGTAAGAATGGAAGATTTATTATTTCTTTTTACATTTTGTATTATTCCTACTTCCTCTACTATTCCTGTGAACATTGATGTACCACCTCGCTTTCTATTAATACATCTTCATCTATTTTTATCACTTTTGTATTTTTTAAATAAAATGAATTTTGAGGATTATCCACTCCAATTCCTGCTACTGGAGACTTGGCATTTATACCTCCAAATATTTTCGGTGCAATATAAGTTTGAACTTTATTAACTATCCCATGATTTAACGCTGACCAATTTAAAGTTCCACCACCTTCTAAAAGAATGCTATCTATTTCTTCTTGACCTAATATAATCATTAATTCTTTCAAATCAATATGGTCATTTTTTTTAGGTACAACTATAATCCTGCAACCTTTATCTGTGTATGTTTTTTGTTTGTATTTATCAATTTCGCTTGTAGCTATTATTGTCGGTATCTCATGGGCTGTACTTACTATCTTACTGTGGATAGGTGTCCTTAAATTGGTATCACATATTATTCTTATAGGGTTTTTGCTATTATCCAATCTACAATTAAGCATAGGATCATCTAGCAATACTGTTCCTACTCCAACCATTATTCCACTATATTTATGTCTATCTTCATGTACTCTTTTTCTCGAAGTCTCTCCTGTTATCCATTTAGACTGATTAGTATAAGTTGCAATTTTGCCATCCATTGTCATTGCATACTTCATTACAACATAAGGTGTTTTTGTTTTTATATAATAAAAGAACACTTCATTTAGAGCATCACATTCTTCTTTTAAAAATCCTTCTACAACTTCCACTCCATTATTGCGAAGCTCTTCTATTCCTTTTCCTTCTACTAATGGATTCGGATCTGATGATCCTATAACAACTTTACTTATACCAGCTTCTATAATTGCTTGTGTACATGGTGGTGTTTTCCCATAATGACAACAAGGTTCTAATGTTACATATATAGTCGCTCCTTTGGGTGATTTTTTACAATTTTTAATTGCATTTCGTTCCCCATGAAACATGCCATAAGCTTGATGATATCCTTCCCCTATTATTTCATTATCTTTTACAATAACAGCCCCAACCATAGGATTCGGATTCACAAATCCACATCCTTTTTTAGCAAGCTCTAAGGCTATCTGCATATATTTTTTATCAATCATTGTGTACCTCCAATAAAATTCCTACAAATACAAAAAGCCTTGAACAATATGTTCAAGGTAGAATTTTTATAAATCGATTAATCTACTGATATATTTTTATTCTAAATTTAAAAAACTCTGAAATGATAAATTCATTCCAGAGCATATAATTCAAATTAATAAAAACTAAATTAGATTAATTATTCTATCTTCTTTCATCCAGACTTTACTGTCGGCTTCGGAATCTCACCGAATCATGCCATAATGGCTCGTGGGCTATAACCACCGGTAGGGAATTTCACCCTGCCCTGAAGATTTTATTCAATTAAGATAATAATAATTCAATATATTCAATCTGTCAATTATATTTTTATTCTTTTTAGAAATAAAATGTTTAGAAAAATTACATTTTCATGTTTTATTTTACCATTTTATGGTATAAATATAGTATAAATAAAAATAAATATTGATTATATAGATTAAATTTGATAAATCAAGGGAGGAAATAATTATGGAATTAAAGGGAAGTAAAACTGAAAAAAATTTACTATCTGCATTTGCAGGAGAAGCTCAAGCAAGAACCAAGTATACTTATTATGCTTCTAAAGCAAAGAAAGAAGGATATAATCAAATAGCTGATATATTCGAAGAAACTGCAAATAATGAAAAAGAGCATGCTAAAATATGGTTCAAACTTTTACACGATGGTATACCATCAACTCCTGAAAACTTAAAAGATGCCGCTTCAGGAGAAAATTATGAATGGACTGATATGTACGCTACTTTTGCTAAAGAAGCTAAAGAAGAAGGATTTGATAAAATAGCATATTTATTTGAAGTTGTTGGAGAAATCGAAAAAGAACACGAAGAAAGATACCGTAAACTTCTTGAAAACTTAGAAAATGGAACTATATTTGAAAAAGACGGTGAAGTTTACTGGCATTGTCAAAATTGTGGACACATACATAAAAGTAAGGTAGCACCTGAAATATGTCCTGTTTGTAATCATCCACAATCATACTTCCAAGTTAGAGCAGAAAACTATAAATAAGCGAGTAATTTATCTCAAATAGATAATCCCAAAACCCAATATTAAGTTAGGCTAGCAACTAATAGTTGTTAGCCCTTCTTTTTATATCCTTAAATCTCAAACTCTCATTATTTAATTTTTCAAAATGTATTTATCAACCATCTAATGAAATACATTTTTTACTTTTTAATAAATATTTCTTTTTTCCCGAGAAATTATTAGTTGAAATTTATAATAAAAAAAGATGTATTCCAACATATTGTTGAAATACATCTTGTATATACAATTTGAAAAATTTCCAATATTGAATAAAAACTATCTTTTTGAGAACTGAGGCGCTCTTCTTGCAGCTTTTAAACCATATTTCTTTCTTTCTTTCATTCTTGCATCTCTTGTTAAGAATCCTTCTTTCTTTAAGTCTCCTCTTAACTCAGCATCAGCTTTTAATAAAGCTCTTGATATACCGTGTCTTATAGCTCCAGCTTGTCCAGTGAATCCTCCACCTTCAACCTTTACTATTACATCGTATTTATTTTCATTATTAGTTAAAACTAATGGTTGTTTAACATCTCTTATTAATGTTTCGTAGTTAAAATATTCATTAACATCTCTTCCATTAACTACTATATTTCCTTCACCTGCAACTAATCTAACTCTAGCTACAGAGCTCTTTCTTCTTCCTGTTCCGTAGAATTGAACTTTTTCCATGATAACTCCTCCTTTCACCTATTAATTCTATACGTTTAATTCAACTGGGTTTTGAGCTGCATGTGTATGTTCAGCACCTGCAAATACTCTTAATCTAGTCATCATTCTGCTTCTTAATTTATTTTTTGGTAACATTCCGCTAACAGCATGTGCTACTACTTCTTCTGGTTTTTTATCCATCATTTCTCTGTAAGTTATTTCTTTTAATCCACCTACATAACCAGTGTGGTATCTATATAATTTTTGATCTAATTTCTTTCCTGTTAAAACTACTTTTGCTGCGTTTACAACAACAACAAAATCTCCACCGTCTACGTGTGGTGTAAATGTTGGTTTATGTTTTCCTCTTAATATAGTTGCTATTTCTGTAGCAAGACGACCTAATGTTTTTCCTTCAGCATCAACTACGTACCAATTTCTTTGTACGTCAGCTGGTTTAGCTATATAACTTTTCATGGTTGTCCCTCCTTAATTTTTTAAATTTTTTATCTACCGTATATATAAAGTCCGGGGCAATGTGGACTTACTAGCACACTCTTATTCATTTTAATACAATGACCCTGGTGTGTCAAGTTTAATAATGAACTTTTTTAAGAAATAATCCGTGTGCAGGCGCGGTATGACCTGCTTCTCCCCTATCTTTCGAAGCAATTATTTCTTCCAGTGATTTATCTATTCTTCCTCTGCCTATATCTACCAACGTTCCTACTATAATTCTCACCATATTATATAAAAATCCATTACCTTCCACTTCTAAAACAATTAAGTCTCCACTATTCTCAATTGAAATATTATGTATGGTTCTAACTGTATCTTTTACTGATGATCCCGAACTCATAAATCCTTTAAAATCATGTGTTCCAAGTAGTGATTTAGCTTCTGAGCGCATTTTTTCTATATCAACGTCATATCTGACATGATATGATATATCCTTGTATAATGGACTTCTATAAGGCTTATTATATATTAAATATCTATATATTTTCCCTGTTGCACCGTACCTAGAATGAAAATCATCAGATACTTCTTGGCAGTCAATTATAGATATATCCTTTGGCAACTTTGCATTTAAGGCATCAGGAATTCTAGCTGCGGGTATGCTTGAGTTTGTCTTAAAGTTAGCCACTTGACCTAAAGCATGAACACCTGCATCTGTTCTTCCAGATCCTATTATATTTACTTTTTCTTTTGTTATTTCATAGATAGCATATTCTATTGTACCCTGTATACCAGAAGAATTAGGCTGTTTTTGCCAACCACAATATTTTGTGCCATCATATTGTATAGTAAGTTTTAAATTTCTCATTTACTTCCTCATTTATATGAATTTAGTTACTATTATGATTGCCAAAAATACAACTTGTAAAACGTAAGCTATATAATCAGCTTTTGTAATTTTGGCTTCTTTCATTTTAGTTCTATTATATCCACCTCTATAACATCTAGCTTCCATTGCCATTGCCAATTCGTCAGCTCTTCTAAAAGCACTAACAAATAATGGTACTAGCAGCGGTACTAAATTTTTAGCTCTATTTATTATATTACTACTTTCAAAGTCAGCACCTCTAGACATTTGTGCTTTCATAATTTTGTCAGTTTCATCTAATAATGTAGGTATAAATCTAAGTGCTATTGTCATCATCATAGCCAGTTCATGAACAGGCATTCCTATTTTCTTTAAAGGATTTAACATTCTTTCTATACCATCTGTAAGTTGTATAGGAGAGGTTGTCAAAGTAAGTAATGATGTACCAACAACTAAAAATACTAATCTTATAGACATAAAAATAGCCTGTTTTATTCCCTCTTTAGTTAGAGTTAAGAAACCAAACTTCCAAATTACCTCACCAGGTAAAAAGAATATATTTATAACAAATGTAAATAGAATTATCCATCTAAGTGGTTTTATACCTTTCATAATGTATTTAAGAGGTATTTGAGACATTTTTATTACTGCAACTAATGCTGCAGTCACTAATAAATATGGCCAGAATTTATTTACTACAAATAAAGATACCATGAATACTATTGTTGCAACAAGCTTTGTTGTTGAATCTAACTTATGAATACAAGAATTTGCAGGATAATATTGACCTATGGTTATATCTTTTAACATTTCTTTCTTCCTTTCATAAAGTTTAGTATTTCTTCTTTTATCTCTTCTATTGTTAAGACATCAGTTTTTATATCAAAACCTTTATCCTTTAATTTTATAGCTAATTCTAAAACTTGTGGTACATCTAATCCAATTTCCTTAAGTCTTGATGCATGATTATTAAAGATTTCCCTAGGTGTTCCCATAAATTCAATCTTACCATGATTCATAACTATTATAGTCTTTGCTATCTTAGCCATATCGTCCATACTATGTGAAGATAGTATTATAGTCATATTACTTTCTTCATGTAATCTTTTTATTAAAGCAAAGATTTCATCTCTTCCTCCTGGATCTAATCCAGCAGTAGGTTCATCTAATATTAATAATTCTGGATTCATTGCTATAACCCCAGCAATTGCCACTCTACGCTTTTGACCTCCTGATAAGTCAAAAGGTGATTTGTCTTTATACTCATCATAATCAAGCCCTACAGCTTTCATAGATTCTTTTACCCTAATAGATATTTCTTCCTGGCTTAAATTCAAATTAGAAGGGCCAAAAGCTATATCTTTTTCAACTGTTTCTTCAAAAAGTTGATACTCAGGATATTGAAATACTATACCTACTCTTTTTCTAATTTCAGTTAGGTTTTGATTTCCTCCAGTTATATTAAAATCATTTATAAAAATTTCTCCTGATGATGGTTTAATAAGGCCATTTAAATGTTGTATAAGAGTAGATTTCCCTGACCCTGTATGACCAATTAAACCTACAAAATCTCTATCTTTTATTTCAAATGATATATCATCTATTGCTTTACTAGCAAAAGGCATACCCTCATCATATATATAAGTTAAGTTTTTTATAATAATTGACATAATTTCACCACCATCTCATCTACTGTTAATATATCATCCTTAATATCTATTCCTTCTTCTTTTAAAGAAGTGGCTAATTCTGTCATATAAGGAACATCTAGACCTATTTTCTTAAGCTTTTCTATGTTTCTAAATACTTCTTTAGGTGTCCCTTCTAATACTTTACGTCCTTTATCCATAACTATAACTCTATCAGCTTCTACAGCCTCTTCCATGTAGTGAGTTATATGCAATACTGTAATGTTTTCTTTTTTGTTAAGTTTTTCTATTACATTCATAACTTCTTTTCTACCTGATGGATCAAGCATTGCTGTTGCCTCATCAAAAATTATACATTTAGGTCTCATAGCAATTATACCTGCTATGGCAACTCTTTGCTTTTGCCCTCCAGATAATAAGTGAGGCTGTCTATCTTTTAATTCCGTAATCCCTACACTTTCAAGAGCTTCTTTGACTCTTTCTCTAATTATTTTTGGTTCTATACCTAAGTTTTCTGGTCCAAATGCCACATCCTCTTCTACTATAGTTGCAACTATTTGATTGTCTGGGTTTTGGAATACCATACCTGCAGTTTGTCTTATATCCCATAGTTTTTCTTCATCTTTTGTATCATTTCCATCTATTAAAATATTACCTTCTGTTGGCATCAAAATAGCATTTAAATTCTTAGATAAAGTTGATTTTCCCGAACCATTATGTCCAATAATAGCTACGAATTCACCTTGTTTAACATTTAAACTTAAATTATCTATAGCTTTAAAACTAGATTCTTCAGTTATGTATTCGTATGAAATATTGTTAACGTTTATAATATTATTCATTCATTCTACTCCTTCTTTAAAGTAGTAATTTTAAATTTGTATCTTAATATTATATCACAGTTCTAATTAAAAAATAATTCCTTTGATTATATAATCTTTTTTAATTAATATTATTTGCATAAAAAAAAGATTAAGCCCATCAAACTTAATCTTTTTTATCTATTTTAACTATTTACTAAACTAATTCAATAAATGCCATTTCAGCTGCATCGCCTCTTCTTGGCCCCTTTTTGATTATTCTAGTATATCCACCATTTCTCTCAGCATATTTTGGAGCTATATCAGTGAATAAGTTGTTAACTACTGTTTCATCCATAACGTAAGCTAAAACTTGTCTTCTAGCATGAAGATCTCCTCTTTTAGCAAGAGTTATCATCTTTTCAGCCATTCTACGAGTTTCTTTAGCTCTTGTTACTGTAGTTTCTATTCTACCACTTCTTAGTAAGTCAGTTACTAAGTTTCTTAACATAAGGTTTCTGTGTGATGTCACACGTCCTAATTTACGGTAATTAGCCACGCCAATCCCTCCTTTGCTCGCTTATTCTTCGCTAGGTTTAAGTCCTAATCCTAATTCTTCAAGTTTTTGAATAACTTCTTCAAGTGATTTTTTACCAAGGTTTCTAACCTTCATCATATCATCTTCTGATTTATTAGCTAATTCTTCAACTGTATTAATTCCCGCTCTCTTTAAACAGTTGTAAGATCTTACTGATAAATCAAGCTCTTCAATAGTCATTTCAAGAACTTTTTCTTTTTGATCTTCTTCTTTTTCTACCATTATTTCAACGTTGCTTACATGCTCAGTTAAGTCAATGAATAGATTTAAATGCTCAACTAATACTTTAGCTGCAAGAGATATACCCTCTTGAGGATTAATGCTTCCATTAGTCCATACTTCAAGTGTTAATTTATCATAATCTGATTTTTGACCAACTCTTGTGTTTTCTACATGGTAGCTAACTTTTTGTACGGGAGTGTATATTGAGTCTACAGGTAAAACACCTATAGGCATATTTTCAGTTTTGTTTTCCTCGGCTGGAACATATCCTCTACCTTTGTCAATGTTTATTTCCATATTAAATTTAGCATTATCATCTAAAGTAGCGATTAATAAGTCTTTATTTAATATTTCTACATCTGGTGGGCAGATTATGTCTGCTCCTGTTACAGTACAAGGTCCTTGAGCCTGAATTTTAAGAGTTCTACTTCCTTCTCCATCTATAGCTGCAGAAAGTTCTTTTAGAGTTAATATTATTTCAGTAACATCTTCTTTAACTCCTGGTACTGTTGAGAATTCATGAAGAACACCATCTATTCTTATTGAATTCACTGCCACACCAGGTAAAGAAGATAATAATATTCTTCTTAGAGCATTCCCTATAGTAGTTCCATATCCTCTTTCTAAAGGTTCAATGACAAATTTTCCATATCTATAATCTTCACCAAGTTCTACAATGTCTACTTTTGGTTTTTCTATTTCTATCATGGACAAAACCCTCCTTCAAATTTATTAATCCACTGAGGGTAAACACCTCTAAAGAAAAACTTTAGAAGATGCTTATTATTTAGAATAAAGCTCTATGATTAAGTGTTCAGCTATTTCAAGATCTATATCTTCTCTGTTTGGAAGAGCAGTTACAGTTGCAGTCATATTTTCTACGCTTGCATCTATCCATCTTGGAGCTACTTTTGTATTTGCTTCTACTATACCTTTGAATTTAGCAGATGATTTAGAATTTTCTTTAACTGCTATAACATCTCCAACTTTTACAGTTATTGAAGGTATATCAACTTTTTTACCATTTAAAGTAAAGTGTGCATGAGTTATTAATTGTCTAGCTTCTTTTCTAGAGTTAGCTAATCCCATTCTGTAAACAACATTATCTAATCTTCTTTCTAATAAGCTTAATAAGTTTTCACCAGTTTTACCTGACATTTTCTCAGCACGTTCGTACATGTTTCTGAATTGAGTTTCTAAAACTCCGTATATTCTCTTAACTTTTTGTTTTTCTCTTAATTGTAAACCATAGTTAGAAACTTTTTTTCTCCCTTGTCCATGTTGTCCTGGAGCATAGTTTCTTTTAACTATAGCACATTTATCTGTATAACATCTATCACCTTTAAGGAATAACTTCATTCCTTCTCTACGGCATTGTCTGCATGATGCACCAGTATATCTTGCCATAATTACACCTCCTAATTATACTCTTCTTCTTTTTGGTGGTCTACATCCGTTGTGTGGGATTGGAGTAACATCTTTTATCATTGTTACTTCTAGTCCAGTAGCTTGTAAAGCTCTTATAGCAGCTTCTCTTCCTGAACCTGGTCCTTTTACGAATACTTCAACACTTTTTAAACCGTGTTCCATTGCAGCTTTAGCAGCAGTTTCTGCAGCCATTTGAGAAGCAAATGGAGTTGATTTTCTTGATCCTTTAAATCCTAATTGTCCTGAAGATGCCCATGATATAGCATTTCCATGAACGTCAGTTAAAGTAATTATAGTGTTGTTAAAAGTTGATTGTATATGTGCATGACCACGGTCTATGTTTTTACGTTCTCTTCTTCTTACACGAGTAACTTTCTTTTTTTGTTTAGCCATTGTTCGATTTCCCTCCTATCCTAACTTATTATTTTTTCTTCTTACGAGATACAGTTTTTCTAGGACCTTTTCTAGTTCTAGCGTTAGTCTTAGTTTTTTGCCCTCTTAGCGGTAAACCTTTAGCATGTCTTATACCTCTGTAGCATTTTATATCTCTTAATCTTTTTATATTTAAAGCGATTTCTCTTCTTAAGTCACCTTCAACTAAGAAATCAGTGTCTATTATTCTTCTTAATGTATTAACTTCATCATCTGATAAATCTTTGATTCTTACATCTGGATTTATCTCAGCTTTTGCTAATATTTCATTAGCAGTCGCTCTACCTATACCATATATATAAGTTAAGCCTATTTCCGCTCTTTTTTCTCTAGGTAAATCTACCCCAGCGATTCTTGCCATTACTTGCACCTCCTACGACTTAGTTATTTTCCTTTTAATTGTTTTACTTGGATATTGGTTAAAAAGTATCCAAGTACTGTATTTCCAACGCATCCAGTCAATGTCACATTTAAACATTATAACATATTTGGCGACTTTATGCTAGTAATATTTTCTTATCCTTGTTTTTGTTTGTGCTTAGGATTTTCACATATAACCATTACTTTACCTTTTCTTTTAATGATTTTACATTTTTCGCACATTGGTTTTACTGATGGTCTTACCTTCATTATTATCCCTCCTTAGACTAGTACATAGCCTATTTCTTACGCCAAGTGATTCTTCCTCTTGTAAGATCATAAGGTGAAAGCTCAACATTAACCTTATCACCTTCAAGAATTCTTATGAAGTTCATTCTTAACTTACCAGATAAATGGCATAATACCTCATGTCCATTTTCTAGTCTAACTTTAAACATAGCGTTTGGTAAGTTTTCAATAACTGTACCTTCAAATTCTATAACATCTTTTTTGGCCATTATATAATCAGCCCTCCATTTTACATTTAAATACTTAGAACTAAATGCAATTTTTGTGATAGCATTATACTATCCGTTTTATAAACTAGTTAATATAAGAGGTTCATCCTCTGTTATTGCTATCGTGTGCTCATAGTGAGCAGAATTTTTTCCATCTCCCGTTACTATTGTCCAACCATCGGCTAAACAGTAAACATGGTGACTGCCTTGATTAATCATAGGTTCTATAGCTAATACCATTCCTGATTTTAGCACAGGACCTTTATTAGGTTTACCATAGTTTGGAATATTTGGAGATTCATGAAGATCTTTACCAATCCCATGTCCAACTAATGACCTAACTACCGAAAAACCATTTTTTTCTGTGTGTGCTTGTATTGTGTGTGAGATATCCGAAAGTCTATGTCCAACTTTCGCCAATTCAAGTCCTTCATAGAAGCTTTCTTTAGTAACTTCTATGAGCTTCCTATTTTCTTCAGATATCAGGCCAACTCCATGAGTCTTCGCAGAGTCACCATGGTATCCTTTATAATAGGCGCCTATATCTATACTTATAATGTCTCCCTCTTTTACTATTTCATTACCAGGAATTCCATGCACAACTTTGTTGTTAATAGAAGCACATATACTTCCTGAAAATCCTCCATAGCCTTTAAAAGATGGTACTGCATTATATTTTTTTATATTTTCTTCAGCTATTTTATCTAACTCTAAAGTAGATATTCCCGGAATAATAGCCTCTCTAATAACTTCATGAGTGTCAGCGACGATTTTCCCCGCTTCCCTCATAAGTTCAATTTCTGATTTAGATTTTATAATAATCATTAATTATTTACTACTTTCTAAAGCAGACACTATATCATTAAATACTTTATCTATAGATTGTTGACCATTTATATAAGCTATTATACCTGCTTTAGAATAATAATCAGCTAATGGTTTTGTTTCATCTAAGTAAACTTGTATTCTTTTTGATACAGTTTCTTCATTGTCGTCAGCTCTTTGATAAAGCTCACCTTTACATATATCACAAACTCCTTCTTCTTTCGAAGGGTTAAATTCTATATGGTAAGTAGCACCACAAGATTTGCAGATTCTTCTACCAACTGCTCTTGCTACTAATTTTTCTTTATCAACTTCTATGTTGATAACTTTATCTAATGCCATTCCTGTATCTTTTAGGAAAGCATCTAACTGTTCAGCTTGAGCTACATTTCTTGGGAATCCATCTAACATGAACCCGTTTTTACAATCATCTTGAGATAATCTATCTGTAACTAATCCTACAGTTAATTCATCAGGAACTAATAACCCTTGGTCCATAAACTCTTTAGCTTTTTTTCCAAGATCTGTTCCTTCTTTTATATTTTTTCTGAATATATCTCCTGTTGATATATGAGGTATTTGGTATTTTTCAACTATTCCTGCAGCTTGAGTACCTTTACCAGCCCCAGGAGGTCCTAATAATATAAGTCTCATACTATCATCTCCAATTTATTTTAAAAATCCTTGATAACTTCTCATAACAAGGTGTGACTCTAATTGTCTCTTAAGTTCAAGAGCTACCCCTACAACGATTAGTATAGACGTTCCAGCTAAGCTCATTTGAACATTCAAGAAATGTACTGTGAATGCTGGTATCATCGCAATTATAGCCAAGAATACAGCTCCTGCTAATGTTAGCTTTGATAATATTTTATTTAGATAATCAATTGTAGGCATTCCAGGTCTTACTCCAGGAATAAATCCACCATTGTTTTTCATATTTTCTGCTATATCTTCAGTATTGAATGATATAGTAGTGTAGAAATATGAGAAAAATACTATCAATAGAACTTCTAAAGATCTATATATCCAAAAACCTATGTTTGAACTTGTACTTAGGTAAGTTGATACAAATGTTTGAGCACTTTCTCCCATGAACACTGCTATAGTTTGTGGAAAAGCTAAAAGTGAACTAGCAAATATTATTGGCATAACACCTGATTGGTTTACTTTCATTGGTATATGAGAACTGTCTCCTCCATATAACTTTCTTCCAACAACTCTCTTAGCATATTGCACTGGAATTTTTCTAACTGCTTCATTTATATATGTTACTGCCATTATAGTTATTAGCATTACAACAACAATTAACATTGCAGCCCATAAAGCTAAACTTCCTTGATTTACATCTTTTACAGTTCCAATTAGATCTGTTGGTATTCTTGATATAATACCAACGAATATTATAATTGAACTACCATTACCTAAACCTTTTTCAGTAATTCTGTCACCCATCCACATTACAAGCATACTGCCGGCAACTAAAGTTACTATAACTGTTAAAATGAAAAATATGCTATCAGATGCTAAAGCTGATCTTACAATCCCTAGTGTAATACCTATAGCTTGTACAAACCCTAATGCTAAAGCTGTATATCTAGTATATGCATTCATTTTTTTTCTACCTTCTTCACCAGACTTTTGTAGTTCTTTTAAACTATCAAACCCGATTGTAAGAAGCTGTATAATAATTGAAGCTGTAATAAACGGCCCTATACCTAATGCAAATAGAGTAAAGTTACTGAAAGCGCCCCCAACAAACATATTATATAGGGAAAGTAGGCTATTGTTGCCTACCATATCCTTTATAATACTGGTATTGACTCCAGGAACTGGTATAGTAGTACCTATTCTAAATATTAGAATCATCATTAGGGTATATAAGATTCTTTTTCTTACATCTTTAACTTTCCAAGATTGTTTTATCTTTGATAGCACGTAATCACCCCACAAGTATTGCTAGAAAGCTTAAATTATACTAATTCAGCTTTTCCTCCAGCTTTTTCTATTTTCTCTTGAGCTGATGCTGTGAATTTAGCAGCTTTAACTGTAACAGCTTTTTCAAGATTTCCTTGTCCTAATATTTTTATACCGTCTTTTTCTATTTTACTTACAGCACCTGTAGATTTTAATAATTCTGCAGTTACCTCAGTACCATTTTCGAATCTATTTAAAAGTTCAACATTAACTTCTGTATATTGCTTTTTAAATATATTTGTGAAACCTCTTTTAGGTAATCTTCTAGCAAGTGGCATTTGTCCACCTTCGAATCCTACTCTAACTCCACCACCTGAACGAGACTTTTGTCCTTTTTGTCCACGTCCTGCAGTTTTACCTTGACCAGTAGCAGTACCTCTACCTAATCTTTTCTTAGCTTTTACTGCTCCTTTAGCAGGTTTTAACTCATGTAGTTTCATGGATTGCACCTCCTTCTTATTCCGTATATAAATTATTCAGTTATTTCAGTTATTTCAACTAAGTGACTAACTTTTTTGATCATACCTCTCATTTGAGCATTATCTTCTTTAACAACTACTTGTTCTCTTTTTGTTAATCCTAACGCTTCCACGTTTTTTCTTTGGTTAGGAGTAGTTCCTATTGTACTTCTAACTAATTTGATTTGTAATTTAGCCATTTCACACTACCTCCTTAGCCTAAAAGATCTTCAACTTTTTTACCTCTTAGTGCAGCTACACCTTCAGCTGTTTTAAGAGATTTAAGTCCTTCTATTGTAGCATTTACTAAGTTTCTTGGATTTCTAGTTCCTAAGCATTTCGCTCTAACGTCTTTTAATCCAGCTAATTCTAATAAGTCTCTAGCAGCACCACCAGCGATAACCCCTGTACCTTCTTGAGCTGGCATTATTATTATTCTTCCAGCACCGAAGTGTCCGATAACTTCGTGAGGTATAGTAGTTCCTACCATAGGTACTCTTATAAGATTCTTTTTAGCATCTTCTACTGCTTTTCTTATAGCATCTGGAACTTCCATAGCTTTTCCAGAACCTATTCCAACGTGTCCGTTTTCATCTCCAACAACTACTAAAGCTGCGAATCTAAAGTTTCTACCACCTTTAACAACTTTAGTAACACGTCTAACTTCAACAACTTTTTCTTGTAAGTCTAGTTGTCTCGCATCTATTAATTTACGACGCATGTGCATGTCCCTCCTTTTTTAATTAGAATTTAAGACCAGCTTCTCTTGCAGCTTCAGCTAATTCTTTTATTCTTCCATGATATAAGTATCCACCTCTGTCGAATACAACTTCAGTTATACCTTTTTCTACAGCTTTCTTAGCTACTAATTGTCCAACTAATTTAGCTGCTTCTTTGTTTCCTGTATGATTAACAGCACCCTTAACATCAGCTTCTAAAGAAGAAGCAGCAACAAGAGTTACTCTATTAGTGTCATCTATTATTTGAGCATATATATTGTTTGAACTTCTAAATATACATAATCTTGGTCTTTGAGTAGTTCCAGATATTTTTCTTCTTACTCTCTTATGTCTTTGAAGTCTTATAGCATTTTTATCAGCTTTCTTTAACATTGAGCTCACTCCTTTCAACCTTTATTTAATTAGGCTTACTTTTTACCAGTTTTACCTTCTTTACGTCTTACAACTTCACCAGCGTATCTTATACCTTTACCTTTGTATGGCTCTGGTTTTCTCCAGTCTCTTATTTTAGCAGCATAGTTACCAACTAATTGCTTGTCTATACCTTTTACTACTAATTCAGTTTGATTTGGAGATTCTACAGTTATTCCTTCTGGATCTACCATTTCAACTGGATGAGAGTATCCTAAGTTCATAACTAATTTATTTCCTTGCTTTTGTACTCTGTATCCAACACCTACTAATTCTAATTTCTTTTCGAAACCAGCATTAACTCCTATTACCATGTTATCTATTAAAGTTCTAGTTAATCCGTGTAATGATCTGTGTTGTTTGTTATTTGTTGGTCTTTCAACAGTTATAACATTTCCTTCTTGTTTTATAGTTAAAGCACCATCAAATTGTTTTGTTAAAGTTCCTTTAGGTCCTTTTACAGTTACTGTATTATCAGCAGCTATAGTAACTTCAACACCAGCTGGTACTGTTATTGGTTTAACACCTATTCTTGACATAGTCGCACCTCCTTACTTAGTTCGATTGATTACCAAACGTAGCAGATTACTTCTCCACCAACATTTTCTTTTCTTGCTTGTCTATCAGTTAATATACCTTTTGAAGTAGATATTATAGATATTCCTAATCCATTTAATACCTTTGGTACTTCATAAGCATTTGTATAAACTCTCATACCAGGTTTAGATATTCTCTTTATACCTTGTATAACTCTTTCGCCTGATTGTCCGTACTTTAATTGTATTCTTATTATTCCTTGTTTTTCATCTTCTATAACATCATAACCTCTAACGAAACCTTCTTCTAATAAGATTCTAACTATCTCTTTCTTTATGTTAGAAGCAGGAACGTCAACAGTTTCATGCTTAACAGTGTTCGCATTTCTTATACGAGTCAGCATATCTGCAATTGGATCTGTCATTGTCATATTGAAACCCTCCTTTCAGTTTAAAAAAATCTTACCAACTTGCTTTTCTTACACCAGGTATTTGACCTTTATAAGCTAATTCTCTGAAGCATATACGGCATATACCAAAGTTTCTTATTACAGAATGTGGTCTACCACATATTGAGCATCTAGTGTATTCTCTTGTTGAATACTTTTGCTTTTTTTGTTGCTTTACAACCATCGCTTTTCTAGCCACTGGAATCCCTCCTTTAATTATTTAGAAAATGGCATTCCTAATAATTTTAATAATTCACGAGCTTCTTCGTCTGTTTTAGCTGTAGTAACGAATATTACATCCATTCCTCTAACTTGATCTATTTTATCATATTCTATTTCTGGGAATATTAATTGCTCTTTAACACCTAAAGCGTAGTTTCCTCTACCATCGAAAGCGTTAGGATTAATTCCTCTGAAGTCTCTAACTCTTGGTAAAGAAACAGAAACTAATTTATCTAAGAAGTAGTACATTTTGTCAGCTCTTAATGTAACTTTTGCACCTATTGGCATATCTTCTCTTAATTTAAAGTTAGCTACTGATTTTCTAGCTCTAGTTATAACTGGTTTTTGACCAGATATTATTTCCATTTCTTCTACTGCTTTTTCTAATCCTTTTGGATTTTCTTTAGCATTTCCAACACCCATATTGATAACTATTTTATCTAATTTAGGTATTTCCATTATGTTTTTGTATCCAAATTTCTCCATCATCGCTGGAGCAACTTCTTTATTGTATTTTTCTTGTAATCTAGAAGCCATTTAAGGACCCTCCTTTCAAGCTATATTATATTTCTTTTCCGCTCTTAACTGCTACTCTAACTTTTTTACCGTCTTTCATTTCAAATCTAACTCTTGTTCCTTTTCCTGTTTCAGGATCAACTGGCATTACATTTGAAACGTGTATAGCAGCCTCTTTGTTTACTATTCCACCTTGTGGGTTTATAGCACTTGGTTTTTGGTGTTTAGTTACAACGTTAACACCTTCAACTATTACTTTATTAGTCTTAGGGAATACTTTAACAACTTTCCCTGTTTTACCTTTATCTTTACCAGCTATAACAACAACTGTATCTTCTCTTTTAACACGCATCATGTCCTATTGCACCTCCTTATTATAGTACTTCTGGAGCAAGAGATACTATTTTCATAAATTCATGATCTCTTAACTCTCTTGCAACAGGCCCGAATATACGAGTTCCTACTGGAGTTTTGTCGTCTTTTATTATAACTGCAGCATTTTCATCAAATGCTATATAAGATCCGTCGTTACGCTTCATACCTTTTTTTGTTCTAACTATAACAGCTTTAACAACTTTACCTTTTTTTACAACTCCACCAGGTGTTGCACTTTTAACAGTAGCAACGATTACGTCACCTACGTTACCATATCTTCTTTTACTTCCACCTAATACACGGATACATAAAAGTTCCTTTGCACCAGAATTGTCAGCAACTTTTAAACGTGATTCTTGTTGTACCATATCGTAATACCTCCTTTTCGAAAAACTATTTAACCTTTTCGATAACTTCTACTAGTCTGAAGTGTTTATCTCTTGATAACGGTCTAGTTTCCATTATCTTAACTCTATCTCCGATTGAACATACATTGTTTTCATCGTGAGCCTTGAACTTTTTAGTTCTTTTAACAGGCTTGTTATATAACTCATGACGTACGAAATCTTCAACAGCAACTACTATAGTTTTATCCATTTTGTTACTTACAACACGGCCTATTCTAACTTTTCTTCTTCCTCTTTCCATGTTTAAAAAGCCTCCTCTCCAAATTAAGCTCTAGTTTCGTTTAACTTTCTTTCAGCAAGGATAGTTTTAACTCTAGCTATATCTTTTTTAACAAACTTAATTCTTGCTGTGTTTTCTAATTGACCAGTAGCTAATTGGAATCTTAAGCTAAATAATTCACTTTTGAAGTCATTTAATTTACTCATTAGCTCTTCGCTTGTTAAATCTCTTAGTTCATTAGCTTTCATCCTATTCACCACCCTTTACTTCTAAATCTTCTTTTTTAACAAATTTACATTTGATTGGAAGTTTATGTGCAGCAAGTCTCATAGCTTCTCTAGCTTTTTCTTCATCTACACCTGCTAATTCGAACATAACTCTTCCTGGTTTTACTACGGCTACCCAATATTCTGGAGAACCTTTCCCAGCACCCATACGAGTTTCAGCTGGTTTTCTTGTTACTGGCTTGTGAGGGAATATTTTTATCCAAACCTTCCCGCCTCTTTTTATATATCTAGTCATAGCTATTCTGGCAGCTTCTATTTGATTAGAAGTTATCCAAGATGCTTCCATAGCCATTAAACCGAACTCTCCATAAGTAACTTTGTTACCCTTTTGAGCCTTACCAGCCATGCTTCCTCTATGAACTCTACGACGTTTTACTCTTTTTGGCATTAACATGAGTGTTTCCTCCTTCCTCGAACCTTACTATTATTTATTACCTTTGTTTTCAGTTCTTTGAGGTCTTTGTCCTTGAGGTCTTTGTCCTTGTTGCGGTCTTTGACCTCTTCTATCAGTTCCTCTAGAATCTCTTCTTCTATTATCTCTCTTGTTATCTCTTCTGTCTCTTCTATTATCTTTTCTTTCTTCTCTTGGATTTATTCCGTTTTTAGTTGGTAATACTTCACCATGACAGATCCAAACTTTTATACCTATTTTTCCATAAGTAGTATCAGATTCAGCAAATCCATAGTCTATATCAGATCTTAAAGTTTGAAGAGGCACGTTTCCTTCACTGTATCCTTCAGTTCTAGCCATTTCAGCTCCACCTAGTCTACCTGATGCAGAAACTTTTATACCTTTAGCTCCAGCTTTAAGTGCTCTTTGAACAGCTTGTTTCATAGCTCTTCTGAAAGCAACCCTTCTTTCTATAGCTAAAGCTATGTTTTCAGCAACTAATTGAGCGTTTTTATCTGTAGCTTTTACCTCAACTATGTTTACTATTATATTTTTCTTAGTCATTTTTTCTAACTCAGCTTTTAATGCTTCTATTCCTGCACCAGCTCTTCCTATAACAACACCTGGCTTAGCAACATGAAGATCTAATTTGATCTTGTTAGCAGATCTTTCTATCTCTATTTTAGCAACTCCAGCAGAGTATAATTTATTCTTTAAGAATTTACGTATATTGTGGTCTTCTAATAATAATGCTCCGAACTCTTTTTTATCAGTTGTGAACCATCTTGAATCCCAATCTTTTATAACACCGACTCTTAATCCGTGTGGGTTAACCTTTTGTCCCATTTATTTCCCTCCTATCCGTGACTATTTTTTTTCTTTTATAACTACTTCTATATGAGAAGTTCTTTTTCTTATCATAGTAGCTCTACCTTGAGCTCTAGGCATAAATCTCTTTATTGTTGGCCCTTGGTTAGCAACTATTGATTCTATATATAAATTTTCAGCGTTCATTTCGTGGTTGTTCTCAGCATTAGCCTTAGCAGACTTAACAACTTTTGCTATATCTGCAGCAGCACCTCTAGGAGTGAATTTTAATATTGCTAATGCTTCATCAACGTTTTTACCTCTAACAAGTGAACATATTTGTCCAGCTTTTCTTGGTGATACACGTACATATTTTGCAATTGCTTTTGCTTCCATTGTTTATTCCTCCTTCCTTAGTCAGAATGTATTATTTTCTCTTATTACTCTTTTCGTCGTCTTTGTGTCCTTTGAACGTTCTAGTAGGAACAAATTCTCCTAATTTATGTCCAACCATATCTTCTGTTACATAAACAGGTATATGTCTTCTCCCATCGTGAACAGCTATAGTGTGTTCTACCATTTGAGGGAATATTGTTGAACTTCTTGACCAAGTCTTTATAACTTCTTTATTTCCTGATGCATTCATAGCTTCAACTTTTTTTAATAGTCTAGCATGTACAAAAGGTCCTTTTTTAGTTGATCTTGACATCTAATTTCCTCCTCTCTGAGTAAAATAAATTCATAAAATCTATTTAATCATCTATTATTTAGTTCTTCTTGAAACTATTAATTTATTAGATGCTTTGTTTTTCTTTCTAGTTTTGTATCCAAGTGCAGGTTTACCCCATGGAGTAACTGGTCCAGATCTACCGATTGGAGCTCTACCTTCACCACCACCGTGAGGGTGATCACAAGGGTTCATTACAGATCCTCTAACTGTAGGTCTTATACCCATATGTCTAACTCTACCAGCTTTACCTATAACAACGTTACCGTGTTCTACGTTACCAACTTGTCCTATAGTAGCTTTACACTCTATTGAAACATATCTCATTTCTCCTGATGGTAATCTTAATAAAGCTTTTGTTCCTTCTTTAGCCATTAATTGAGCAGAAACACCAGCAGATCTAACTAACTGAGCTCCTTTTCCTGGTTTTAATTCTATGTTGTGAATTACTGTACCAACTGGCATATTTTTTAATGCTAATGCATTACCTGGTTTTATATCAGAATCTGGTCCTGACATTAAAGTATCTCCTACTTTTATTCCAACTGGAGCTAATATATATCTCTTTTCACCGTCAGCATAGTTTAATAAAGCTATGTTAGCAGTTCTGTTTGGATCATATTCAATAGTTGCAACTTTTGCAGGTATTCCATCTTTATTTCTTTTGAAATCTATTACTCTATATTTTCTTCTGTTTCCTCCACCTCTGTGACGAACAGTTATTTTACCGTGAGCATTTCTACCAGAGTTCTTTTTTAAAGAAACTAAAAGAGATTTCTCTGGTTGGTTAGTTGTTATCTCATCAGAAACTAAAACTGTCATTTGTCTTAAGGCAGGAGAAGTCGGTTTAAACTTTTTAATAGCCATCTTTTTTCCTCCTTACGTTAATTAAGGTATTACATTCCTTGGAAGAATTCTATTTCTTTAGAATCAGCAGTTAACTTAACTACCGCTTTCTTGAAACTTGCAGTTCTTCCTACACTTCTACCCATTCTTTTAACTTTTCCATCGTAGTTTAATGTATTTACTTTTTCAACATTAACTCCGAATATAGTTTCTACAGCTTTTTTTATTTCAGTTTTGTTAGCTTTTTTGCTTACTACAAATGTGTATTTGTTTTCAGTCATTTCTGCCATACTTTGTTCTGTAACGATTGGTTTTATTATTATATCGTGTGGATTAGTCATTATGCGTACACCTCCTCCACTTTTTTAACAGCATCTGTTGTTATTACGAAAGAATCGTATTTTAAGATATCATAAACATTTATAGTGTTAACTAATGCAGTTTCAACACCTTGTATATTTGCTGCTGATTTTATTACGTTTTCATTTTTCTCAGCCATTACTACTAAAGCTTTTTTACCAGCATTTATGTTTTTTAATACAGCTGCAAAATCTTTAGTTTTAGGAGCTTCCATAGTTAAAGAATCTAATACTATTATTTCGTTGTTTTGTACTTTTGAAGATAAAGCAGATTTCATAGCTAATCTTCTAACTTTCTTAGGTAAAGTGTATCTGTAATTTCTTGGCTTTGGTGCAAAAGCAACTCCTCCACCTATCCATTGTACAGCTCTTATAGAACCTTGTCTTGCTCTACCTGTTCCTTTTTGTTTCCAAGGTTTTCTTCCGCCACCTCTAACTTCTGCTCTAGTTTTTGCAGATTGAGTACCTTGTCTTTTATTTGCAAGTTGGTTTTTAACTACTTCATATAAAACATGTTCGTTAACTTCAACATTGAATATAGAATCTGCTAATTCTATTTCACCAACATTTTGTCCATTCATATTCAATACATTTAATTTTGGCATTGTGCATCCTCCTTTCTTAGGTTAGTCTTATTTAGAAGCCTTAACTGCTTCTTTTATTGTTACTACTGAACCTTTAGCTCCTGGTATAGCACCTTTAACTAATATAAAGTTCTTTTCAGCATCAACTCTTACTACTTCTAAGTTTTGAACTGTAACTTTAACGCTACCCATGTGTCCAGCTAATTTTTTGTTTTTGAAAACTCTACCTGGGTAAGAACAAGCTCCCATTGAACCTGGTCTTCTGTGGTATCTAGAACCGTGAGATTCAGGACCTCTTGATTGACCATGTCTCTTTATTGGACCTTGGAATCCTTTCCCTTTAGATATTCCTGTTACATCTATCATTTCACCTGCAGCAAATACGTCAGATTTTATTTCTTGTCCAACTGTATAAGCATCTACAGACTCAACTCTAAATTCTTTTAAATGTTTTTTTAATGTGTTAGCTGCAGCTAAGTGTCCTTTTTGAGGTTTGTTTAAAGATTTTTCTTTAGCATCTACAAAACCTACTTGAACTGCATTGTATCCATCATTTTCTATTGTTTTAACTTGTGTTACAACAACCGGTCCTGCCTCAATAACTGTTACTGGGATTACTTCACCAACTTCAGTAAATACTTGAGTCATACCTATTTTTTTTCCTAATATTCCTTTCATATTAGCACCTCCTATAATTCTTACAGCGGATTACCTAACTCGGTAATCATTCTAAGATAGTCACCTTATAGGATAATATCTTAGGTGTTTGTTCTTATAACTTTATTTCTATATCAACACCTGCTGGTAAGTCTAATTTCATTAAAGAATCAACAGTCTTAGGTGTTGGGTTTGTTATGTCTATTAATCTTTTGTGAGTTCTTATTTCGAATTGTTCTCTAGAATCTTTATATTTATGAACAGCTCTTAATATAGTAACTACTTGTTTTTCTGTTGGTAGTGGCACAGGTCCTGAAACTTGTGATCCAGCTTTTTTAGCAGTTTCAACTATTTTTCCAGCAGAAAAATCTAATAATTTGTGATCATAAGATTTTAATCTTATTCTTATTTTTTCATTTTTAGCCATGTTTTATTTCCCTCCTTCTTCGCTTGTTTATCATTAGCCCTTATTCATTTTAATACCGATACACAGTTCCGGGTGTTCCTGTTTTTTAAAAGTAAAAATACTAAAATTTCAAGACCAATTCTCTTTTCTTAATTCGTATCTCTCAAGCACACTATTATATTTTATCTTATTATTAACTTTTTTTCAAGATATTTTTTTATTTTTTGTATACATTTTTTTAATCTTTACATTCAAAAAAAAATTATCTTTTTTCCTTACAACGACTTGATTAGTATATAATTTTTTCGCTTACTTGTCAACATAGTATACAAAAAAAGAGAGGTTTAACCCCCTCTTTCTTTCTATATATAAATAATCTAAAAATAGATTATTCTACTATCGTTGCAACAACTCCTGAAGCTACTGTTCTTCCACCTTCTCTGATGGCGAATCTTAATCCTTCTTCAACACATATAGAGTTTATTAAATCAACTTCTATAGTTACGTTATCTCCAGGCATTACCATTTCTGTTCCTTCTGGTAATTTACAAGCTCCTGTTACGTCAGTTGTTCTGAAGTAGAATTGTGGTCTGTATCCATCGAAGAATGGAGTATGTCTTCCACCTTCTTCTTTTTTAAGAACGTATATCTCTGCAGTGAACTTTGTATGAGCGTTAACTGAACCTGGCTTAGCTAATACTTGTCCTCTTTCGATATCATCTCTTTGAACACCTCTTAATAATGCTCCTATATTATCTCCAGCTTGAGCGCTATCTAATAATTTTCTGAACATCTCAACACCAGTTACAACAACTTTTCTTGGTTCTTCAGTTAATCCAACTAATTCAACCTCGTCTTGTACTTTTAATACTCCTCTTTCTACTCTACCTGTAGCAACTGTTCCTCTTCCTGTTATAGAGAATACGTCTTCTACTGGCATTAAGAATGGCTTATCTACATCTCTCTCTGGAGCTGGTATATATTCATCTATTTGCTCGAATAATTCTATTATTTTGTCTCCCCACTCTGATGAAGAATCTTCTAATGCTTTTAATGCAGATCCTCTTATTATTGGAGTGTCATCTCCTGGGAATTCATACTCGCTTAATAATTCTCTTACTTCCATTTCAACTAATTCTAATAACTCTTCATCGTCTACCATGTCACATTTGTTTAAGAATACTACTATGTATGGTACACCAACTTGTCTTGATAATAGTATATGCTCTCTTGTTTGAGGCATTGGTCCATCAGTTGCTGAACAAACTAATATAGCACCGTCCATTTGAGCAGCACCTGTTATCATGTTTTTAACGTAGTCAGCATGTCCCGGACAGTCAACGTGAGCGTAGTGTCTGTTTGGAGTTTCGTATTCAACGTGAGCTGTTGATATTGTGATTCCTCTTTCTCTTTCTTCTGGAGCTTTATCTATGTTAGCGAAATCTACAGCTTCTCCTAAGTTATATCTGTCATGTAATGTTTTTGTTATTGCAGCTGTTAATGTAGTTTTACCATGGTCAACGTGACCTATTGTTCCTATATTAACGTGTGGTTTATTTCTTTCAAATTTAGCCTTAGCCATTGTGAAATACCTCCTAATATATTTTATTATTATAATTTATTATCATAAGACGAGGATGAACCTCGTCTTACTAATTTATTTATTTACAAAGTAAATAATTGTTATTTACCTTCAGCAACTTTTTTAGCAACACTTGCTGGAACTTGCTCATAGTGATCGAATATCATTGTGTAAGTTGCTCTACCTTGAGTAGTAGATCTTAATTCAGTAGAGTATCCAAACATTTCTGAAAGTGGAACGAATGCATTTATAACTTGTGCACCACTTCTAGCTTCCATACCTTGGATTAGACCTCTCTTAGAGTTCAGTCCACCCATAACATCTCCCATGTACTCTTCTGGAGTAACAACTTCAACTTTAAAGAATGGCTCAAGTAATACTGAGTTACCTTTCTTAAGAGCTTCTTTCATAGCCATTGAACCAGCCATTTTGAATGCCATTTCTGATGAATCGACTTCATGGTAAGAACCATCATATAATTCAACAGCAACGTCAACAACTGGGTAACCAGCTACTAAACCAGATTGCATCGCACCTTGGATACCAGTATCAGTTGGTCCAACGTATTCTTTAGGTACAGATCCACCAACAGTTTTGTTTTCGAATTTGTATCCAAGACCTGGCTCTTGTGGATTAACTCTAAGCTTAACATGACCGTATTGTCCTCTACCACCTGATTGTTTAGAGTATTTGTACTCTACATCAACTGGTTGAGTTATAGTTTCTCTGTAAGCAACTTGAGGAGCACCAACATTGGCTTCCACTTTGAATTCTCTTAATAATCTATCAACGATTATCTCTAAGTGTAATTCACCCATACCTGATATTATAGTTTGTCCTGTTTCTTCATCAGTTTTAACTGTGAAAGTTGGATCTTCCTCAGCTAATTTTTGAAGAGCTATACCCATTTTTTCTTGAGCAGCTTTAGATTTTGGTTCTATAGCAACAGATATAACTGGTTCAGGGAATTCCATAGATTCAAGTATTATTGGGCTAGCTGGATCACATAAAGTATCTCCAGTAGTAGTATCTTTAAGACCTACCGCTGCAGCTATATCTCCAGCGTATACTTCAGTTATTTCTTCTCTTGTATTAGCATGCATTTGAAGGATACGACCTATTCTTTCTCTCTTACCTTTAGTAGAGTTAAGAACATAAGATCCACCTTGCATTACACCAGAGTAAACTCTGAAGAATGCTAACTTCCCAACAAATGGGTCAGTCATTATTTTGAATGCTAAAGCTGAGAATGGTTCTTCATCAGATGAGTGTCTTTCATCTTCTTCTCCACTTTCTAATACACCTTTTATAGATGGTATATCAGTTGGAGCTGGCAAGTAATCAATAACACCATCTAACAATAACTGAACACCTTTGTTCTTGTATGCAGAACCACAGAATACTGGGTTCATTTCACATGCTATAGTAGCTTTTCTTATAGCAGTTTTTATTTCTTCTATAGAGAACTCTTCTCCTTCAAGATATTTCATCATTAACTCTTCATCAGTTTCAGCTACAGCTTCGATTAATTTTTCTCTCCACTCAGCAGCTAATTCTTTCATATCTTCTGGTATTTCAGTTCTTTCTATTTCTCTTCCTAAGTCGTCTTTGTATATGTGAGCACACATTTCTACTAAGTCAACTTCACCTTCTAACCAATCTTCTTTACCTATTGGTAATTGAACTGGTACAGCATTTGCATTTAATCTATCTTTCATCATTTGTACAACATTGTAGAAATCTGCACCCATGATGTCCATTTTATTTACGAATGCCATTCTAGGTACTCCGTAGTTATCTGCTTGTCTCCATACGTTCTCAGATTGAGGTTCAACCCCACCTTTAGCACAGAATACAGCAACAGAACCGTCAAGAACTCTTAGAGATCTCTCAACTTCAACAGTGAAATCCACGTGTCCTGGAGTATCTATTATATTTATTCTATGGCCTTTCCATTGAGCAGTAGTAGCGGCAGAAGTTATTGTTATACCTCTTTCCTTCTCTTGCTCCATCCAGTCCATTTGAGAAGCTCCTTCATGAGTTTCTCCTATTTTATGAGTTTGTCCAGTATAGAATAGGATTCTTTCTGTAGTAGTAGTTTTTCCTGCATCTATATGGGCCATTATTCCTATATTTCTAGTTTTCTCTAAAGGAAACTTTCTAGCCATGGTTATCCTCCTTAAGATATCCTTTATTATTTCATATCAAACAAATTCTATTCTTCATTTGTATAAAATTAGAATCTGTAATGAGCAAATGCTTTATTAGCTTCTGCCATTTTATGAGTATCTTCTCTCTTCTTAACTGATGCACCAGTGTTATTAGCAGCATCCATTATTTCTTTAGCAAGCTTTTCAACCATACCTTTTTCACCACGAGCTCTAGTATAGTTTACTAACCATCTTAAACCTAAAGTTTGTCTTCTTTCTGGTCTAACTTCTATTGGAACTTGATAGTTAGCTCCACCAACTCTTCTTGCTTTAACTTCTAAAACTGGCATTACATTGTCCATAGCTTTGTTGAATACCTCTAAAGCATCTTCTCCAGTTTTTTCAGCAACTATAGCAAAAGCATCATACACGATTGTTTGAGCTTTTCCTTTTTTTCCGTCTATCATTAAATTGTTTATTAATTTACTTACCACTTTACTTCCATACATTGGATCTGGTAAAACTTCTCTTTTTGGAACATTACCTTTTCTTGGCATTTTGCTTCCCTCCTTAATTATTTAATCTTAAATCATAGGTACTCGACATAATAAAATGCCGTGATGCCATAAATACGAATATATATTTAAAGCACCGCACTATAATATTGTCATTTTATTGTTTAGTTTAGTAATCTATTTTTTTGCAGCTTTAGGTCTCTTAGCACCATACTTAGATCTTGATTGCATTCTCTTATCAACACCTGCAGTATCTAATGTACCTCTTAGTATATGGTATCTAACCCCTGGAAGGTCTTTTACTCTTCCTCCTCTTATAAGAACAACACTATGCTCTTGTAAGTTGTGTCCTTCTCCTGGTATATAAGCAGAAACTTCTATACCATTAGTTAATCTAACTCTGGCAACTTTTCTTAAAGCTGAGTTAGGTTTCTTAGGAGTAACTGTCTTTACTGAAGTACAAACTCCTCTTTTTTGTGGAGCACTAGCATCAGTAGATTTTTTGTGTAAAGAGTTGAACCCTTTTTGTAATGCTGGAGCAGTAGATTTCTTTTCTATTGCTTTTCTACTTTTACGAACTAATTGGTTAATTGTTGGCATCATCTGCACCTCCTTTTCAATATTTTCGATCTTAAATGATCGCCAACTAAATCAATATGAATTCATACTGACTTTGTAATAGTTTGTCACTATAAAATGTCATAAAAAGCCACTATAAATATAGAGGCAACATTTAATAGTTTGGTACTTATAGTTCTTTAATTATATATAAATGCTTATTTAAAAGTTTACTAAAAACCAGTGGTTTAAAGTAAACTTTTAAATTTCACACTTTTACATTTTAACATCACCGTCAATCGATGTCAAGAACTCTTTAATTTGCATTTTTGTATTATTCTTCTATCTTTTCAACGGCTATATTTCTATATTTTTTCATTCCTGTTCCTGCTGGAATTAACTTACCTAATATAACATTTTCTTTTAGTCCTATTAAGTGGTCTTCTTTTCCTTTTATTGCAGCTTCAGTTAAAACTCTTGTAGTTTCTTGGAATGAAGCAGCTGATAGGAATGATTCTGTAGCAAGAGATGCTTTAGTTATTCCAAGTAATACTCTCTTAGCTGTCGCTGGTCTAAGTCCATTAGCTATAGCTTCATCATTACATTTTTCAAACGTTAATACATCTTCGTAACCACCTGGTAATAAATCTGTATCTCCTGGATCTTCAACCTTCACTTTAGATAGCATTTGTCTTACTATAACTTCTATATGCTTATCGTTAACGTCAACCCCTTGAAGTCTATACACTCTTTGAACCTCTTTAACTATATATCCTTGAACTCCACCTATACCTTGAACTCTTACGATATCATGTGGATTTATAGAACCTTGTGTTAAAGGATCTCCAGCTTTAACCATTTGGCCTTGTTTAACTCTCAATCTAGAGTTGTAAGCTATTGAGTAAACTTCTTTTTCACCTTCATTAGGTACAACTATTATTTCTTTTCTCTTACCAGTTTCATCTATTTCAACTCTACCGTCTATTTCGGCTATTACAGATAAACCTTTAGGTTTTCTTGCTTCGAATAACTCTTCAACCCTTGGAAGACCTTGAGTTATATCTCCACCGGCAACCCCACCTGTATGGAATGTACGCATTGTAAGCTGTGTACCTGGTTCACCGATTGATTGAGCAGCTATTATACCTATAGCTTCACCTATATTAACTTCTTTTCCAGTAGCTAAGTTTCTACCATAACATTTCGAACAAACACCATGTCTAGTTTTACAGTTAAGAACAGTTCTTATTTGAACTTCTTCTATTCCCGCTGCCACTATTTCTTCAGCTTGTTCTTCCATTATCATAGCATCAGATTCTACTATAACTTCTCCTGTATTAGGATTTACTATAGGATCTATAGTATATCTTCCTACAATTCTGTCATATAATTCTTCAATAACTTCGTTACCTTCTTTTATAGCTACGATTGTTGAAGTATCAGTAGTTCCACAATCATAATCTCTAACTATAACATCTTGAGAAACGTCAACAAGTCTTCTCGTTAAGTAACCTGAATCGGCTGTACGAAGAGCTGTATCTGAAAGTCCTTTTCTCGCACCATGCGATGATATAAAGTATTCCATAACTGATAACCCTTCACGGAAGTTAGATTTAACTGGAATTTCTACTGTTTTACCAGATGCATTGGCCATCAAACCACGCATACCAGCTAACTGTCTTATTTGGTTCTTAGAACCTCTGGCTCCTGAATGGGCCATTATATAGATGTTATTCATTCTTTCAAGTCCATCCATAAGTGCATCAGTTACTTTATTAGTAGTTTCTGTCCAAGTTTCTATAACTTTTTCATATCTTTCTTCATTAGATATAAGTCCTCTTCCGTAAGCTTTTTCAAACTTATCAACTTGTTTTTCAGCAGCAGCTATATATTCTGCTTTTTCTTTTGGTACTTTCATATCTGCAACTGCAACTGTTATACCACCAACTGTAGAATATTTAAATCCTAAGGCTTTTATGTGATCTAGAACTTCTGCAGTTTTTGTATTACCATGTCTTCTAAAGCATTTGTCTATTATTTTTCCTAATGCTTTTTTATCAACTAAGAAATCTATTTCTAATTTAAATGGATCTACATTTCTATCTACAAATCCTAAGTTTTGAGGCATATTTTCATTGAAAATAAATCTACCTACAGTACTCTCTATTAATCCTTTTTTTCCATTTGGGAATACTTTTCTTACTTTAACAGTAGCATGTAATTCAACAGCTTTAGTTTGGTAAGCCATTAATAATTCATTGTAGTCTTTAAATATACTTCCTGTTCCTTTTTCTCCACCTTGTGATTCTATTGTTAAGTAATAACTTCCTAGAACCATATCTTGAGATGGAGTAGTTATTGGAGTACCATCTTTAGGCGCAAGTATATTATTTACAGAAAGCATTAAGAATCTTGCCTCTGCTTGTGCTTCAACAGATAAAGGAACGTGAACGGCCATTTGGTCACCATCGAAGTCAGCATTGTATGCTGTACATACAAGTGGATGTAGCTTAATTGCTTTTCCTTCAACTAATATTGGTTCAAATGCTTGTATACCTAATCTGTGTAGTGTCGGTGCACGGTTAAGTAAAACTGGATGACTCTTGATTACATCTTCAAGTACATCCCATACTTCTGGTTTTACTTTTTCAACTATAGATTTAGCACTCTTAATATTGTGTGCATAACCTTCTTTAACTAATCTATCCATTACAAATGGCTTGAATAATTCAAGAGCCATTTTTCTTGGAAGACCACATTGATAGAATTTAAGTTCTGGTCCAACAACGATAACAGAACGTCCTGAGTAGTCAACACGTTTACCAAGTAAGTTTTGACGGAAACGTCCTTGCTTACCTTTTAACATGTCTGATAAAGACTTAAGTGGTCTATTACCAGGTCCAGTTACTGGTCTTCCCCTTCTACCATTATCTATTAGAGCATCTACTGCTTCTTGAAGCATTCTCTTTTCATTTCTAACGATGATATCAGGAGCTCCAAGTTCTAATAATCTTTTAAGTCTGTTATTTCTATTTATAACTCTTCTATATAAGTCATTTAAGTCAGAAGTTGCAAACCTACCTCCATCTAATTGAACCATCGGTCTTAAATCTGGTGGAATTACTGGTATAGCATCTAATATCATCCATTCTGGTTTATTTCCAGATTTTCTGAATGCTTCAACAACTTCTAATCTTCTTATTGTTCTTACTCTTTTTTGTCCAGTGCTGTCTTTTAAGTCATCTCTTAACATTTTAGACTCTTTTTCTAAGTCTATTTTTTGTAAAAGTTTATTAACAGCTTCTGCACCCATTCCAACTTCAAAAGTGTTTCCATGCTCTCTATAAACAGTTCTAAACTTATCTTCGTTTATTAACTCTTTTTCGTTTAATCCTGTTTCTCCTGGATCAATAACAACATAAGAAGCAAAATATAATATTTTTTCTAGTGATCTAGGTGACATATCAAGCAAAAGACCCATTCTACTTGGTATTCCTTTGAAGTACCATATGTGAGACATAGGAGCTGCAAGCTCTATATGTCCCATTCTAGATCTTCTTACTTTAGATTTAGTGACTTCAACACCACATCTATCGCATATTACACCTTTATATCTAACTCTTCTGTATTTCCCACAATGACATTCCCAGTCTTTTTGTGGTCCAAATATTCTTTCACAGAATAAACCGTCTTTCTCTGGCTTTAAAGTACGGTAGTTTATCGTTTCTGGTTTTTTTACTTCACCATAAGACCATTCTCTTATTCTTTCTGGAGAAGCTAATCCTATTTTAATCGACTCGAAATTGTTTAATTCAAACAAGGAGTTCTCTCCCTTCTATTTGATATTTATTTTATAAAACTACATTTCATAATCATCGTTGTCATCATTACTGTAGTCAAAATCATCGTAACTCATATCATCTAATAATTCTTCATCTTCTTCAACTTCTATTTCTTCTATCATATGATTTTCTTGAACATCAGTATCATTACTAATTACTGAACCTTCAAAATCACTTTCTGGTTCATCGAAGTCAACATTTTCTTTAACTTCTAATTCTTCATCTTCTTCTGATAATATTTTTACATCTAAACATAAAGATTGAAGTTCTTTTATTAATACTTTGAATGATTCTGGTATACCTGGTTCAGGTATGTTTTCACCTTTAACGATAGCTTCGTAAGTTCTAACACGACCAACAACATCATCTGATTTAACAGTAAGTATTTCTTGTAGGATATGAGCTGCACCGTATGCTTCTAATGCCCATACCTCCATCTCACCGAATCTTTGTCCACCGAATTGTGCTTTACCACCAAGCGGTTGTTGAGTAACTAACGAGTATGGTCCTGTACTTCTTGCATGTAACTTATCATCTACTAGATGGTGAAGTTTTAAGTAATACATGTATCCAACTGTTATTCTGTTGTCAAACGATTCACCCGTTCTACCATCAAATAAAGTTAATTTTCCATCTCTCGAGTATCCTGCTTGCTCAAGAGCATCTTGTATATCATACTCATTTGCTCCATCAAATACTGATGTAGCAACATGCCATCCTAATTTCTTAGCTGCAAGTCCTAAGTGCATTTCAAGAACCTGACCGATGTTCATACGAGATGGTATACCTTGTGGATTAAGAACTATATCCATAGGCGTTCCGTCTTCCATAAATGGCATATCTTCTTCTGGTAATACTCTTGAGATAACCCCTTTGTTACCATGACGTCCGGCCATTTTATCTCCGACTTTTATTTTTCTCTTCTTAGCGATGTAACATCTTACACTTTCATTTACACCTGGTGATAAGTCATCACCATTTTCTCTTGTGAATACTTTTATATCGACTATGATACCAGATTCTCCATGAGGAACTTTAAGAGATGTATCTCTAACTTCTCTTGCTTTTTCTCCGAATATTGCACGAAGTAATCTTTCTTCAGCAGTAAGTTCAGTTTCTCCTTTTGGAGTTACTTTACCAACTAATATATCCCCTGAATCTACTTCAGCACCTATTCTGATTATACCTCTTTCATCTAAGTTCTTAATTGCATTCTCAGATACGTTTGGTATATCTCTAGTAATTTCTTCTGGTCCTAGTTTAGTATCTCTTGCTTCACATTCATACTCTTCGATATGAATTGTTGATAATCTATCTTCTTTAACAAGTCTTTCATTTATTAAAACAGCATCCTCATAGTTGTATCCTTCCCAAGTCATGAAGGCTATCAGGCAGTTTCTTCCTAAAGCTACTTCTCCTAAGTCTGTTGCTGGACCATCTGCTATAACATCACCAGCTTCTATCATATCATTTTTGTTTATGATAGGAGTTTGATTAACACATGTACCAGAGTTAGATCTTTTGAATTTAAGTAGTTTGTACTTGTCTTTATTTCCATCTTGTCTTTTTATTACTATTTCATCTGCAGTAACTCTTTCTGCTATACCAGAATGTTTAGCTACTACAACTGCTCCTGAGTCTTTTGCTGCTCTATACTCACAACCAGTTCCTATGATTGGTGCTTCTCTTCTTACAAGAGGCACGGCTTGACGTTGCATGTTCGATCCCATTAGGGCACGGTTGGCGTCATCATTTTCAAGGAATGGTATCATAGCTGTAGCTATAGAAACAACTTGTTTTGGAGATATATCCATGAAGTCTACCCTATTAGCAGGAAGTAATTCAACAGTACCATTAACTGTCCTACAAACTACTCTATTGTTCACAAACTCGCCATTTTCATTTAACGGCTCATTTGCTTGGGCTCTTACAAATATATCTTCTTCATCAGCAGTTAAATATTGAATTTTATCTGTTATTCTTCCAGTTTCTTTATCATATTTTCTATAAGGAGATTCTATAAATCCATATTCATTTATTTTAGCATAAGTTCCTAGAGAGTTTATAAGACCGATATTTGGTCCTTCTGGAGTCTCTATAGGACACATTCTACCGTAATGAGAATGATGAACGTCACGCACTTCGAATCCAGCTCTTTCTCTTGAAAGTCCACCTGGTCCTAATGCTGATAATCTTCTCTTATGAGTTAATTCTGATAGCGGATTTGTTTGATCCATGAACTGAGATAACTGAGAACTACCAAAGAATTCTTTAATCGCAGCTGAAACAGGTCTTATATTAACTAAAGCTTGTGGAGTTATAGATTCCATGTCTTGTACAGTCATTCTTTCTCTTATAACTCTTTCCATTCTTGAAAGACCAATTCTTACTTGATTTTGTAATAATTCACCAACAGATCTTATTCTTCTATTTCCTAAGTGGTCTATATCATCTATAGTTCCAACATCAGAGAATAGGTTAAATTGATAATTTATAGATGCTATAATATCGTCTAATAAGATATGCTTTGGTATTAATTCTCTCATTCTTATTCTTAAAGCTTCTTTTATTTCTTCTTCAGTAGTACATTCACCTAAAATTTCTTTTAATGTTGGGTAATGTACTTTTTCTTTGATTTTTAAATCATCTATATCAAATTTAATATGAGACTTGATGTCTACAAAATTATTTCCTATTACTTTAACTTTTTTATCTTCTTCAGCTAAAACGTGAACAACGTTTATACCTGAATTTTGTATGTCACAAGCCTTTTCGTAAGATATTTTGTCTCCATCTTTTACGAAAACTTCTCCTGTTTCAGGATTTATTATGTCTTCGCAAGATATTCTGTTCATTATTCTATAAGCTAATGCTAATTTCTTATTGAACTTATATCTTCCTACTTTTGCTAAGTCATATCTTTTTGCATCAAAGAATAAAGCATTTATTAATGATGATGCACTCTCTACAGTAGGTGGCTCACCTGGTCTTAATTTTTTATAAATTTCAACTAAACCTGACTCTACCGAATTAGTATTATCTTTATCTAGTGTAGCTAGTAATCTTTCATCTTCACCTAATAACTCTTTTATTTCTTCGTCTGTACCTATACCTAATGCTCTTAAAAGAACTGTTACAGGTTGTTTTCTTGTTCTATCAACTCTTACATAGATAACATCATTAGTATCAGTTTCATACTCTAACCATGCTCCTCTATTTGGTATAACAGTTGAAGATATCATTTTTTTACCAGTTTTCATATCTCTATCAAGTGCATAATATACACCAGGAGATCTAACCAGCTGACTTACTATAACTCTTTCCGCTCCATTAATAACAAAAGTTCCTCTATCTGTCATAAGAGGGAAATCTCCCATGAAGACCTTTTGTTCCTTAATTTCTCCAGTCTCTTTATTTATAAGTCTTACTTTTACATTTAGAGGTGCATGATATGTAGCATCTCTTTCTTTACACTCTTCTATATCGTATTTTGGTTTTTCGTCTAAAGAGTAATCTACGAATTCTAATATTAAATTTCCCGTGTAGTCTTCTATTGGAGAAATGTCTTCAAATACTTCTTTTAAACCTTCTTCTAAAAACCACTTATAGGAATCAACTTGTATTTCTATAAGATTTGGTAAATCAGCTATTTCTTTTATTTTAGAAAAGCTCATTCTAGTTCTCTTACCTATCGTGACAGGGTATGGCATTCACTTTTCACCTCTCAATAATTAAAAATAAAACCATTGTGATTCTAACGCATCTAGGAATTATACCACAAATCTGACTAAATTTCAATATTCTTATTGCCCAATCTTTTTAATTTTATGTATTAAAATTTTATTCACAAAATATGCATTATTTATTATGCTCAAAAAATCAAACAATAATTCTAGTTTTTTAAAAAATTTCCAAACTAGAGAATAGAAAACAGAAGTAACTTTACATCTACTTTCTATTCTCTAGTTTATCATTTCCATTTTTAGCTTAAAAAAAGGCATCTAACTAAGATGCCTTTTATATTTTTATTATTAGCTTTTAATAACTATCTTATAATTATTTAACTTCTACAGAAGCTCCAGTTTCTTCTAATTTAGCTTTCATTTCTTCAGCTTCTTCTTTAGAAACTCCTTCTTTTAATGTTTTAGGAGCGTTATCAACTAATTCTTTAGCTTCTTTTAATCCTAAACCAGTTATTTCTCTAACAGCTTTTATAACTTTAACTTTTGATGCACCAGCGTTAGCTAATACTACATCAAATTCAGTTTTTTCTTCAGCAGCAGCACCACCAGCAGCACCAGCAACCATTACTGGAGCAGAAGCAGATACACCGAATTTTTCTTCTGCAGCTTTTACTAATTCATTTAATTCTGTAACTTTCATTTGCTCTATAGCTTCTAATATTTGTTCTATTGTCATTTTTCGCACCTCCGAAATTATTTTCTAATTTTTTATTATTATCTTTTATAATTGTTAATTTTTAATTAACTGACAATTAAGCTTCTTGTCCTTCTTTTTCTTTTATTAACGCGTCTAATAAGTAAACGAAGTTAGACATTGGAGCTTTTAAGCTACCAAGTAATTTAGCAAGAAGAACTTCTCTTGGTGGTATGTTAGCAAACTCAACGATTTGAGCTTCGTTGTAGAATTCACCTTCAACAACACCCATTTTTAATTTCATTTTTGGATGAGAATCCATAAATTCTTTTATAACTCTAGCTGGAGCTATTGGATCTTCGTAACCGAATGCTATAGCATTAGTTCCTACTAATAATTCATCATTAAACTCAGATATTCCAACTTCTTGAGCTGCTCTTCTTACTAAAGTATTTTTGTATACTTTGTATTCAACACCAGCTTCTCTCATTTTCTTTCTAAGCTCTGTAACTTCTTCAACTGTAAGTCCTTTGTAATCAACAACTATAGTAGAAGATGATTTTTGTAATTTTTCAACTATCTCTGCAACAACTTGTGATTTTATTTGTAAAGCTTCTCTCATCTAGATGTGCACCTCCTTCACCATGTAGGTTATAATTCGCCGCGATTCATCATATAAAAAGCTTTTATATTATCTATTTCATAGACCACATAAAAGCTTTAGTATTATCATTTATCTAAAACCTCGGTAGGATATTTAAGCTAAAGCACCTACTGTCTACGGCAAATTTATTCAATTTTATATCAACAAATGTTATATTAACATTTTTGTTGGTTTGTGTCAACTGGAATAATTAATCAATAATTAGTCAGTTATTTTAGCTGAGTTCATTTTTACTCCAGGTCCCATTGTAGAAGCAACTGTTATACTTCTTAAGTAAGTTCCTTTTGCTGAAGATGGCTTAGCTTTTACTATAGCAGACATTAATGTTGCAAAGTTTTCAGCTAATTTTTCTCCACCGAAAGATACTTTTCCTACTGGAACGTGAACTATATTGTTTTTGTCTAATCTGTATTCAACTTTACCAGCTTTTATTTCTTCTATAGCTTTAGTAACATCAAATGTAACTGTTCCTGATTTTGGGTTCGGCATTAAACCTTTTGGTCCTAACACTCTACCTAATCTACCAACTACACCCATCATATCTGGAGTAGCAACAACTACATCAAAGTCAAACCAGTTTTCCTTTTGTATTTTTTGTACTAAATCTTCAGCACCTACGAAATCAGCACCTGCAGCTTGAGCTTCTGAAGCTTTTTCTCCTTTAGCGAAAACTAAAACTTTTTTAGTTTTACCAGTTCCGTGAGGTAATACTACAGCACCTCTAACTTGTTGGTCAGCGTGACGTCCGTCAACACCTAATTTTATATGAGCTTCTACAGTCTCATCAAATTTAGCTGTAGCTATTTCAGTAACTAAATCTAAAGCTTCTTTTGAATCATATAATTTTGTTCTATCTATTTTTGCTAATGCTTGAGCATATTTTTTACTTTTTTTAGCCATTTTATTTTCCTCCTGTGGTTTATTTACGGTTTTACAACCTCCCACTTCTATACGAAGTGTCTAATCTAAAATTAGTCTTCTACTACGATACCCATACTTCTTGCAGTACCAGCTATCATTCTCATAGCAGCTTCTACTGAAGCAGCATTTAAGTCAGGCATTTTTAATTCAGCTATTTCTCTAACTTGAGCTGAAGTTAAAGTTGCAACTTTCTTTTTATTTGGTTCTCCAGACGCAGAGTCTAAACCAGCAGCTTTCTTTAATAATACTGCAGCTGGTGGAGTTTTAGTTATAAAGCTGAAAGATCTATCTTGATATACAGTTATAACAACTGGTATTATCATTCCAGCTTGATCTGCAGTTTTAGCATTGAATTCTTTAGTGAATCCCATTATGTTAACCCCGTGTTGTCCTAATGCTGGACCAACTGGTGGAGCTGGAGTAGCCTTTCCTGCAGGTATTTGTAATTTTATTTGACCTATAACTTTTTTAGCCATTACGATCGCACCTCCTCAGATTTCCTATTGTGTTATTATATTCTTTCTATGTTTTTAAGACTCATCTCAAGTGGTGTTTCTTTTCCACCAAATGCGTCTATACATATTCTTGCTGTGTCATTATTTGTGTCAACATGCTTAACAGTTCCTGTTTGACCTACAAATGGACCAGTCGTAATTCTCACAACTTCACCAACTTCTAAATCTTCTGGACCGTTTACTTTAAATACAGTTAAATCAATTCCCATTGCTTCAACTTCGGCATCACTTAGTGGAACTGGTTTAGATCCAGGACCTACAAATCCTGTAACACCTTTAGTATTTCTTACTATATACCAAGATTCATCAGTTATTATCATTTTGATTAAAACATAACTTGGATATATTTTTCTTTGTCTAACTTTTTCTTTTCCTGTTTTTGTAGTTTCTACTACATCCTCAGTTGGTACAACCACATCTGTTATGAATTGTTCCATGCCTCTTGTTTTTACGGCTTTTTCTATGGTAGCTTTAACTTTGTTTTCATGTCCTGAATAAGTATGAACAACATACCATCTTGCTTCTTGTAACTCTGACATTTGTTTTCTCCTTTTAATCTATTTTAGTATTAATCCTAGTGCACCAGATAATACAGTGTCTAATCCCCATACTAATATAGTAAACGAAATAATTGTAGCTAAAACTATACCTGTGTTTTTTAGCAATTCTGTTTTGGTTGACCATGAAACTCTTGAAAGTTCTTGCCTAGTGCCTTTTAAATAACCCACTAAACCAGACTTCTTTTTAACCTTTTGGCTCTCTTGAGTTGCCATCCACACTCACATCCTTAAAATAAAACTATTTTGTTTCTTTATGAGTAGTATGTTTCTTACAGAATTTACAGTATTTGTTTAACTCAATTCTGTCTGGATTGTTCTTTTTATTTTTTGTAGTGTTGTAGTTTCTTTGCTTACATTCTGAACAAGCTAAAGTTACTTTTACTCTCATCTGCTACACCTCCAAATTTGTAAATACAATAATATATATTGTTAAATAATATCTTAAGCATTTATTTTAAAAATTAATGCTAGATATTATCACCTTCCTTAAATCATTACTTTGTATAAGTTATCACAAATTTATATTGATGTCAATATTTTTGTAAGTTTACTGCTAAAAAAAGAGAGGCCGTAACCCCTCTTTCTTTCTATATATAAATAATCTAAAAATAGATTATTCCACTATCGTTGCAACAACTCCTGAAGCTACTGTTCTTCCACCTTCTCTGATGGCGAATCTTAATCCTTCTTCAACACATATAGAGTTTATTAAATCAACTTCTATAGTTACGTTATCTCCAGGCATTACCATTTCTGTTCCTTCTGGTAATTTACAAGCTCCTGTTACGTCAGTTGTTCTGAAGTAGAATTGTGGTCTGTATCCATCGAAGAATGGAGTATGTCTTCCACCTTCTTCTTTTTTAAGAACGTATATCTCTGCAGTGAACTTTGTATGAGCGTTAACTGAACCTGGCTTAGCTAATACTTGTCCTCTTTCGATATCATCTCTTTGAACACCTCTTAATAATGCTCCTATATTATCTCCAGCTTGAGCGCTATCTAATAATTTTCTGAACATCTCAACACCAGTTACAACAACTTTTCTTGGTTCTTCAGTTAATCCAACTAATTCAACCTCGTCTTGTACTTTTAATACTCCTCTTTCTACTCTACCTGTAGCAACTGTTCCTCTTCCTGTTATAGAGAATACGTCTTCTACTGGCATTAAGAATGGCTTATCTACATCTCTCTCTGGAGCTGGTATATATTCATCTATTTGCTCGAATAATTCTATTATTTTGTCTCCCCACTCTGATGAAGAATCTTCTAATGCTTTTAATGCAGATCCTCTTATTATTGGAGTGTCATCTCCTGGGAATTCATACTCGCTTAATAATTCTCTTACTTCCATTTCAACTAATTCTAATAACTCTTCATCGTCTACCATGTCACATTTGTTTAAGAATACTACTATGTATGGTACACCAACTTGTCTTGATAATAGTATATGCTCTCTTGTTTGAGGCATTGGTCCATCAGTTGCTGAACAAACTAATATAGCACCGTCCATTTGAGCAGCACCTGTTATCATGTTTTTAACGTAGTCAGCATGTCCTGGACAGTCAACGTGAGCGTAGTGTCTGTTTGGAGTTTCGTATTCAACGTGAGCTGTTGATATTGTGATTCCTCTTTCTCTTTCTTCTGGAGCTTTATCTATGTTAGCGAAATCTACAGCTTCTCCTAAGTTATATCTGTCATGTAATGTTTTTGTTATTGCAGCTGTTAATGTAGTTTTACCATGGTCAACGTGACCTATTGTTCCTATATTAACGTGTGGTTTATTTCTTTCAAATTTAGCCTTAGCCATTTTAAAATACCTCCTGTTGTATTTAAATATAATTTAAAATGCTTACTATAAGCCTATGATAAGTATTTTACTATTAATCATTCCTGTTTTCAAGATGTTTTTCCAATTTTCTCTTCACTCTTTGAAGAGCATTATCTATTGATTTAACATCTCTATCAAGCTTGTCCGCAATATATTGATAAGACTTCCCATTTAAGTATAATTCCAGTACTTCAAGTTCTAAATCACTAAGAAGTTCATTCATTTTGTTTTCTATATTTCTTAGTTCTTCTTTACTTATTATTAGTTCTTCGGGATCAGTAACTATACTAGTTGCTATAATATCTAGAAGAGTTCTATCTGACTCTTCATCATAAATAGGCTTATTCAAAGATACATATGAGTTAAGAGGTATATGTTTTTGTCTTGTTGCTGTTTTAATTGCAGTTATTATCTGTCTAGTAATACAAATTTCAGCAAAACATTTAAATGAATTTGTTTTACTTCCATCAAAGTCTCTTACTGCTTTATACAGACCTATCATTCCCTCTTGAATAATATCTTCCTTATCAGCACCTACCAAAAAGTAGGATTTTGCCTTTGCTTTAACAAAGTTCTTATATTTTGTAATAATGTATTCTAATGCTATTTTATCCCCATTGCTTGCTTTTAATACAATATTATACTCATCTTGTTGATTATTATCCAAGATTTTGTAATCATTATCATTAGCTACTAACATTAAAATCTCCCCCAATTAAAAGTTTCATAAGTACATTATAGCTTATGAAACTTAGTGTTTTCAATGCTTTCTACGAATGTTCTCAAGTTTCGACAATATATCTTTATCTAACCTTTCTTCCAAAAAATTTCGCTGTATTTTTTGCTGGCGTTTTTCTTGTTCTTCTTTAATTTTTACCATTGCACTGTCTACATAGAGTTTTAACTCTCTTGCTGATATTCTAGAAGCACCTTTACCTAAAACAATTTGTTGTTCTGCATAGTCACTAGTGGCAACCTCTATATCATCATACTTTGATAATGAACTTATATATTTTTCTATGAAACTATCTGCTGTTTGATGTTCTTTTGTATAAACTATAGTTATATATTTTCTCTCTTCTATTTTTTCTTTAGAACTCTTTACATTATAAGCATCAAATACTATTATTGCTTTTTTCCCAGTATACTGTGCATATTCAATAATGTAATGAATCAACTTTTCTCTAGCATCTTCCAAATCATCTTTAGATATTTCTTTTAAATTATCCCATGCGTTTATAATATTGTAACCATCTATTATTAAATAAGCGTTTCTATTGTGTCTCCTCATTTTTTAGTTTTTAGCCTTTGTTTCTTTGTCTAAATATTTCATAAAGAAGTATTCCCCCTGCTACAGAAGCATTCAGAGAGGTTACATTACCTGTCATCGGCATTTTTACAGTAAAGTCACAATTTTGTTTTACCAACCTAGATATACCAAATCCTTCACTCCCTATAACTAATCCAATAGGACCTGTTAAGTTTTGTTCATAGAAAACTTTTCCGTCCATATCTGCTGCAGCTATCCAAAGACCTTCTTCTTTTAATCTTTTTATTGTATTGACTATATTGGTTACTTTACAAACAGGTACATATTCTATGGCCCCTGCTGATGCTTTGGCAACAACAGGAGTAATATGTACAGATCTTCTCTTTGGTATTATAACTCCATGAGCTCCAACAGCATCTGCTGTCCTAATTATAGTTCCTAAATTATGTGGGTCAGTAATTTCATCTAATATTATAAAGAACATATCTTCATTTGTACTTTTTGCTTTTTCTATTAATTCTTCTAATTCATAATATTCATACTCACTTACAATAGCTATTACGCCCTGATGTGCATGACTTGTACTTATTTCATCTAGCTTACTTTTATTCACATATTGTACAACAACATTTTTGTCCTTCGCCATTCCTATTATCTTTTTTATAGATCCTTCTTTTGCTCCACTTGCAATCATTATTTTATCTATTTGTCTATCACTTTTTAAAACTTCAATTACGGGATTTCTTCCCTCTATATTTGTCAATTTCGTTCACCGCCTATAAATTTTTGAATTTTTCCCTTATGCTGACTATTTCACCGCAACTCATTTTTCCTTCTGAACATGGTCCTTTTACACACTTTGGTCCACAATTTTTAAATAGTATTGGCGCAACTGCTTTTACTTCTTTTAGCATCTGTGTTGCTAGCTCTCTTATTTCCCATTGTGCTCTTTCACAACATCTATGGTCAAAGAAATTGTATAAACTTCTTGTATTTATTGTAAACACCATTTTAGTTTCACAAGCATTTGGAAATACATATCTAGCATCCTCAATGGCTATTTTTTCTCCTTGAGATTTAGCTTCTTTTTCACCTTTACCTTCTTCTATTAACTTCTCATAATTTTTTGCAAATAGTATATCAACTAATTTATCGTAATCTTCTTGGTCTTTTTTCATAGACTGAATAAAGATTTTTTTAGCTTCTTCTATTTTTTCAATTTGTGGAGGGATAATGTACTCAAACTGATCTAGCTTAACATACCTTTGACTTTGCTGAGAAAAACTAGCTATTCTATGTCTTACTATTTGGTGAGAACAACTTCTAGATATTCCTTCTATCCCAAATGTAAATGTTACATGCTCTAACGGAGATTCATGTCCCATATTAATCAACACATTTAAAAACTTTTCTATGCTTTCATCGCTTAAATTTTCTTCTATTTCATCTACTCCTACTGGAGAATAACAAAGCTTAGCTGCCATAGCTATAACTTTTTCAGGCTGTGGAGTATGCGCTAATAGTTTTACCTTCATTAATTTACCTCCTAGTTCTATTGTTATAAATATATTATACTATATTACCATATAATTTACGGAATATTTTAAAAAAGGTATATAATTCTCTTTATTTCAATATGTTTACCAACTAAATAAAAAAGTATTGCTCAAATGGCAATACTTTTTTTATTACATATTACTTTCTATTATAGAAATCCCTTTATATATCATATACTCCAGTCTTTCTTTATCTTCTTTTAAATATAGGTATCCTACTAGAGCTTCAAATCCAGTTGCACATTTATAATCTATAATGTCTGCATTTTTAGGAGATGTGTGAGACTTTTGATTTCTTCCTCTTTTGTATATTCTGTTTTCTTCTTCTGTAAATTCTTCAACCATGCCATGTATTATGGATGCTTGAGCCTTTGCATTTGAATATTTAATTGCAGTTTTGTGTAAATCATTAACTTTTTTATTACAGTTGTCTCTTATTAAATATTCTCTTATATAAGATTCATATACTGTATCTCCTAAATAAGCCAATACCAATGGTGACATTGTCACTAGTTGTGTTTTATCCATTTTATGCTCTTCTCCATTTAACTCCTTGTCTTGTATCTTCAAGTACAATACCTTTTTCTAATAATTCATCTCTTATTTGATCAGCTAATTTAAAATCTTTATTTTTCTTAGCATTTGTTCTAGCTTCTATTAATTTTTCTATTTCTTCATCTAACATGTCTTCTTGCTTTTTGTTTACAACATTTAGTACACCAGTTAACTCATTAAACTCAGCTAAAACTTTATTAGCAAACTCTTTAGTTGAGTTTTCATTTACATTAGAGTTCATAAATTTAGCTAATTCAAATATTATACTTACGGCATCAGCTGTGTTTAAGTCATCATCCATAGCTTCTATAAATCTTTGTCTAAATGATTTTAGTTCTTCTTCTAATTTTAATTCTTCAGCATTTTTAACATCATCGCTTAATTTACTTATTATAAATTCTAATTTTTCCTTAGCATTATATAATCTTTCAAGTCCAGCTTTAGATTGATTTAAGATTTCATCACTAAAGTTTATTGGATTTCTATAATGAGTCGATAGCATGAAGAATCTAACTATCTCTAAGTCATATAATTTTGATATATCTCTTACAGTGAAGAAGTTTCCTTTTGACTTACTCATTTTTTCGTTGTTTATATTTATATATTCATTGTGCATCCAGTAGTTTGAAAATGCCTTTCCACTTCTAGCTTCACTTTGGGCAATTTCATTTTCATGATGAGGGAATTTTAAATCTTGTCCTCCAGCATGTATGTCTATAGTATCTCCTAAGTATCTACGAGACATAACAGAACATTCTATATGCCATCCTGGTCTACCTTCTCCCCATGGGCTCATCCATCCTGGTTCACCTTCTTTTTTGGCTTTCCATAAAACAAAATCCATCGGATGTCTTTTTTGGTCATTTACTTCTATTCTTGAACCAGCTTCTAATTCTTCTTGTTTTATCCCAGAAAGTTTTCCATAGCCATTGAATTTTTGAGTATCAAAATATACATCTCCATTTACTGCATATGCATATCCTTTTTCTTCTAATTCTTTAACAAATTCAATTATTTCCTCTATATTTTCTGTAACTTGTGGATGTACAGTTGCTCTTTTTATTCCAAGTCCATCTGCATCTACAAAATATTCTTCTATATATTTTTTAGCAACTTCTTCTGGTGCTATATTCTCTTCATGACCTCTTTTTATTATTTTATCATCTACATCTGTAAAGTTTTGAACATAAGTTACATCATATCCTCTATATTCTAAATATCTTCTTAATGTATCAAAAATTATAAATGGCCTAGCATTACCTACATGAATGTAGTTATATACTGTAGGACCACAAACATACATTTTAACCTTTCCTTCTTCTAATGGTTTAAACTCTTCTTTTGCTCTTGTCATGGTATTAAATAGCTTCATTTTCCCATCTCTCCTTTCTATTTATTAGTTTCCTTTTTATTATATTTTTTAAAATATTGTTCTATAAATAAATTTATTTCTTTATTAAGGGTAATTATATTATTATACCCTTATATATTTTGTTTCTAACTTTAATTTTGCTCACATAATCCAAAGAAAATACAAATATTTTCTAATAAATTCGCTCTACTATATTATTATACATAATTAACTCTTTATAAAAAACCTATTCTTCAACATTTATTAAATTAAAGCAAAAGAATTGCTACCTTTTTGATAGCAATTCTTATTTATTATAATATGTTATTTTTTACGTAAGATAATCTATTTAAGCAAGTTTCTTTTCCGATAACTTCCATTATCTTGTTAAGATCTGGACCATGCATTTGTCCTGTTAAACTTATTCTTGATCCCATAAATAAGTTTTTACCTTTTATTCCATGCTCTTTTTGTATTTCTTTAAGCATAGCTTTTGCAGCAGATTCATCTAAAACTTCCATGTTAGATAATTTTTCTATTAAAGCATCTATTAAAGTAGGTATATGCTCTAATTTTAAGAAATCTGCACATTCTTCAGTTTCCAATTCAACTTTATCTCCAAAGAATATTGAAGCATGATCAGTTATTTCTTTTACATATTGTAATTTTTCTTTAAGAACTGAAACCATTCCTTTTAAGAAATCATATTTTTCTTTAGATTCTTGTTCTGTTACGAAACCAGCTTCCACTAAGAATGGTATAGCTAAAGTAGTTAATACTTCGTCATCTCCATCTTTCATGTAGTGTTGGTTAACCCAGTTTAATTTTTCTGTGTCAAACACTCCACCACTCTTAGAAACTCTTTCTATAGAGAAAGCTTGTTCAAGTTCCTCCATAGAGAATATTTCTTGATTTTCTTCTGGAGACCAACCAACTAATGCAACATAGTTAACTAATCCTTCTGGTAAGTATCCTTTTTGCTTAAAGTCTTCTACTGCAACATCACCTTGTCTCTTACTTAATTTTTTCTTTTCTTTATTAAGTATGTTTGGTAAGTGTACAAATGTTGGAGCTTCCCACCCAAACGCTTCATATAAATATACATGTTTAGGAGTTGAAGAAACCCATTCTTCCCCTCTTATTACATGAGTAATACCCATTAAGTAATCATCAACTACGACAGCAAAGTGGTATGTTGGGAAACCATCAGTTTTTATTAAAACTTGATCATCTAAATCATTTGTATTAAACTCAGTCTCTCCTCTAACACCATCCATAAATTTTATAACATGGTTTTCTGGTAATCTAAGTCTTATAACATAAGGTTCACCAGCTGCTATTTTAGCTTCAACTTCTTCTTTAGAAAGATCTCTACAATGACCATCATATTTAGCAGTTTCTCCTGCTTCTCTTTGTTTTTCTCTTACTTCGTCTAATCTTTCTTTTGTACAGAAACAGTAGTAAGCTTTACCGTTATCTAAAAGTTCTTGAATGTATTTTTGATATATGTCCAATCTTTCAGATTGGATATATGGTCCGCAATCACCTTTTTGAACCACATTTCCATTGTCGTCTAGCATAACACCTTCTGTGTGATTTACGCCCGCCCATTTCATAGCGTTTAACATATTTTCTATTGCACCATCAACAAGTCTTGTTCTGTCAGTATCTTCGACTCTTAATATGTATTCACCACCCATTTTTTTAGCGAATAAATAGTTATAAAGAGCCGTTCTTAAACTACCTATATGAACAAATCCTGTGGGACTTGGAGCAAATCTTACTCTAACATTACTCATCTTTTGCCTCCTAAAACTAACCTATTATAATCTTACGTTATTTTTTTTGAATTCTTCTCTAACTCTAGCTTCTATATCTTCTAAAGCTATTAATTCTTTTTCACCAGTTTCTCTTAATATAAATTCAACTTTTCCTTCTACTATATCTTTACCAACTGTAATTCTCATTGGTATACCTATTAATTCTGCATCTTTGAATTTGAATCCTGGTCTTTCATCTCTATCATCTAATATAGTTTCAACACCTATTGATTCTAATTGTTTGTAGATTTTTTCTGCATTTTCTACTTGTTCCTCTTTTTTCATGTTTACTGGTACAACTATAACATGATATGGAGCTACTGATAAAGGCCATTTTATACCATTTTCATCGTAGTGTTGTTCTATTACAGCAGCAGCTGTTCTTTCAACACCTATTCCGTAACATCCCATTTGTATTGGATGAGACTTACCTTCTTTATCTACAAAAGTACAGTTCATTGCTTCAGAGTATTTAGTTCCTAATTTGAAGATGTGACCAACTTCAACACCTCTCATTATCTCTAATTCTCCACCACACTTAGTACATTTATCTCCATGTTGTACAGATCTGAAATCTCCTACTACACCTTCGAAATCTCTTCCGTAGTTAGCATTTTTTATATGATATTCAGTTTTGTTAGCACCAACTATTAAGTTAGATTGGTCTACAACTTCTTGGTCTATGAATAAATAGTCAGCTTTTATTCCTATTGGTCCAGCAAATCCTGTTTCAGCACCAGTAACTGCTTTAACCATTTCTGCACTTGCCATATCCATTTCTATAACTCCACCTATAGCATTAGCAACCTTAGTATCGTTAACATCTCTGTCTCCTCTAACAACTACTGCTACAGATTTTCCATCTGCGTCAAATATTAAAGTTTTAGCACATTTACTTGCATCTGTATTCATAAATTTTTGTAATTCTTCTATTGTTTTTACTTCTGGAGTATGAACTTCTTCTAACGCTAACATTTCTTCTTTACATGGTTCATGATTTACTGATTCAGCTTTTTCTATATTAGCTGCATAATCACATTCTTTACAGAATACTATTTCATCTTCCCCAACTTCTGATTTAACCATGAATTCTGCTGAGAAAGCTCCACCTATAGCTCCTGAGTCAGCTTGAACTGGTGAGTTTTCAAGTCCACATCTAGCAAATATTTTAGTGTATGCATCAAACATATCTTGATATGATTTATCTAGTCCTGCTTCATCTATATCAAAACTATAAGCATCTTTCATTAAGAATGTTTTTGTTCTCATAACACCAAATCTTGGTCTTCTTTCATCTCTATATTTTGCTTGTATTTGGTATAAATTCACTGGAAGGTCTTTATAAGATTTTACTTCTTGTCTTATTATGTCCGTAAATACTTCTTCATGTGTTGGTCCAAGGCAGTAATCTCTTCCAGTTCTATCTTTTAATCTAAACATTTCTGGTCCCATAGCATCCCATCTACCAGATTCTTGCCATAATTCAGCAGGTATTATACCTGTACAAAATATTTCATTAGCATCTTTTGCATTCATTTCTTCTCTTATTATGTCGCTTATTTTTCTAAATACTCTTAGTCCTAATGGTAAATGATTATAAAGTCCTGAAGACATTTTTTTAATCATTCCTGATCTTAGCATTAACTGATGACTTGTTATCTCTGCATCAGCTGGAACTTCTTTTAATGTTGGTATAAACATTTTTGACATTTTCATATTAAATTACCTCCTAAAATTTATTTTTAAAATATAAAGTTTGCTCTGCGCATTTTGAGCAATTAGAAATTATAATTTCTTTAGAATATAAAAAAGCCCTTCATCTCTAAAAATAGAGACGAAAGGCTGACTTTCCGCGGTACCACTCTAATTAATCATAATATTTTATGATTCTCTCAAAGGATTTAACGGTCCTGACCCGTAAAAACTTTTTACCGTTTTTATACTAAAAGACTGGTTCAAAAACTTCCTCTTAGAAACTCTCACCAATGTTCCCTCTCTGTAAAGATTTCATTTTTTACTATTTCTTTATTGTTGTTTTTAGTCTTATTTCAGTTGTTTTAAAATATAATAATTTAATGATATAGCATTTTATTTTTGTTGTCAACTTCAACTTTTAAATAATCTCATTTTAATTTTTAGTGTATATTTCAAAATAATTTTATGTTTATTATCTTTTACTATATGGAAATTATTATATCCAGTAAGTAATACTAATATACTCTTTATGAAAAGTTTTTGTGCTAATTTTTTTCTATTTTATTTAAGCTTTTTACTTTTTATTCAGTAAACAAACGCTTTGAGATGAAATACCTTTTTTTTCACCTGTAAACCCAAGGCCTTCCTCTGTAGTTGCTTTCACACTAATATTATCTATCTCTGTATTTAATACTAGTGCAATATTTCTTCTCATTTGTTCTATATATGGGGCCATTTTAGGGCTTTGAGCTATTATTATACTGTCTATATTATTTATTTCGTATCCTTTTTCATTTATTAAGTCATTAACACATTTTAGCAGTTTCATACTATCTGCACCTTTGTATTTTTCGTCTGTATCAGGGAAATGCTTGCCTATATCTCCCAAAGCAAGTGCTCCTAGCATACCATCCATTATGGCATGAATCAATACATCTGCATCAGAATGTCCAAGAAGTCCCATTTCATGTGGAATATTTACTCCACCTATGATTAAAGGTCTTCCTTCAACAAGTTTATGTACGTCATATCCTAAACCAATTCTCATATAAATTTTCTCCTTTTGTATATTAATTTTCCCTTAAGATTTCTTCCGCTATTTTTAAATCTTCAGGAGTAGTTATCTTTATATTATTATAAGAACCTTCTACTACTTTAACATTATATCCTAAATACTCCATTAACATGGAATCATCTGTACCATAGTATTTATCATATTTAGCTTTTTCGTGAGCCTTTATAATGAGTGAATAATCAAAAACTTGTGGCGTTTGAATTGACCATAATGTACTTCTATTTGGAGTGTCACATACTTCATTATTTTTATTTACTATCTTTATAGTATCTTTAACAGGAACTCCCACTATGGCACCATTGCATTCTTTTGCACATTCTATAGATTTTTCTATAATTTCATTCGTTACAAAAGGTCTTGCACCATCATGAATTAAAGCTATCTTGCATTTTTCATCTACTTGCTTTAATCCATTATATACAGAATCTTGCCTTTCTTTTCCTCCAAAAGCAATCTTTATATTTTTATATCCATACTTATTTATAATATTTTCTTTGAAAAATTCTTTTTCATCTTCCCTCACTACTATAATTATTTCTCCTATATTTTTATTGTTATAAAATTTATCTATAGTATGAGCTATTACTTCTTTATCTCTTATTTTTAGAAATTGCTTGTTTATATCAGCTTTCATTCGACTTCCCCTGCCTGCACTAACAATAACTACACTATTCATAAACTCACCTCTTCTTATTACATATTAATTTATTCTAATAAGTTAAAAAGACCTTCTAGTCATAGAAGGCCTTTTATTATTAATTCTTAGGTTTTCCAAATATCATTCTTCCTGCAGAAGTCTGAAGTACTGATGTAACTAATACATTTATTGTTTCACCAATATGTTTTCTTCCACCTTCTACAACTATCATTGTTCCATCATCTAAGTAAGCTATTCCTTGGTTAGACTCTTTACCTTCTTTTACAACTTGAGCTACCATTTCTTCTCCTGGTATGGCAACAGGCTTAACAGCATTAGCAAGTTCATTTATGTTTAAAACCTCTACACCTTGGAACTGAGCTACTTTATTTAGGTTATAATCATTTGTCACGACTTTTCCATTCATTACTTGAGCAAGTTTAAGAAGTTTGCTATCAACTTCTGGTATATCATCAAAATCTTTTTCAGTTATTTGAACTTCTATATCTAATTCTTTTTGAATTATATTAAGTATGTCTAGACCTCTTCTTCCTCTAACTCTTTTTAAATCATCAGAAGAATCTGCAATATGTTGTAATTCATTTAAAACAAACTTAGGTATAATAAGTCTTCCTTCTACAAAACCTGTTCTACAAATATCTGCTATTCTACCATCTATTATTACACTAGTATCTAATACTTTCGGTGGTATTGATTTTATAGCACTATCTTTTTTACCTAACTTGTCTTTACCTAAACTTGGAGATAATCTACCCAACTTACTAATATTAAATAAATCTTCTCTACTTTTCAAAGTTATTTTTACACCTATATAACCCATAAATATATAGATTATTACAGATAAAATTGTTTTGATTAAAGGCATTCCTGAAATTGATCCAAATAACCCACCTACTATTAAATAAGCTATAACTAGACCTACAATTAGTCCTACTACTCCTAATAATATATCTGTTTGTGGATACTTAGATATTTCTGTATCTAAAATTTTCACAAATTTTCTTAATTTATTGAAAAACCAAGGACTTATTAGGTAGAAAAGTATTCCTATTAATAGCCCTGCTATTAAACCTACTAAATATACGTTCTCTATTCCAAAACTAATTTGTGGAAATATTTTAGCTAAACTCAAATATGAAGTTGTTCCTAATATAACTCCTAAAAGAGATATTAATACTCTTATTATTTTACTTATCAAAACTTCACCCCCTATAGTGTGATTTATATGATACATCATATATATGAATTTTTCATTAATTTTTTCTTAAAATTACATTATATTTGCATATCTAGTGATGCCATTCTTTCCATTTTTATAAGTCCATTTTTTATATAAGTTGCTCTTATTTCGCCTATTCCTTCAACTTCATCTAAATCTTCAATTGAAGCTGATTGAATACTTTTAAAGTCATCAAAATAATTAATAATATTTTCTATAATTCCACTTGGTAACCTATGAATTTTATTTAAAACTCTATATCCTTTTGGTCTAATCTCCATATCCATACTCTCAGTTATGCCAGAATAACCTAAGATTTTTGATACTTTTACTAAATCAAGTAATTCATCATCTGTTAAACTTTTCATTTTTCTTTGTATTTCTTTTAAATCTACATTATCTTTTTTATAATCCATATAGATCATCATTCTATCTTTTTTAGTAGTTCCAATTAATTCTTCTAGCTGCATTCTCACTAGTGTTCCTTCTTCGCCTAGCTCAATTACATATTTTTCAATTACATTTATTAGCCTCATAACCATTTCTATTTTTTGAACTACTAGTGCTACTTCATAGATAGTAACCATATCTTTAAATTCAAATGAATTAAGATTTAATATAGATTGGTCTAAAACTGATTTATACTTTTCTAATGTTTGTAAAGCTTGATTAGCCTTAGTAAATATTTTTGGTATTTCTTCAACTACGTATTTTTGTTCTCCCCTATATACAGTAATTATATTTCTTCTTTGAGAAATAGATATTACTATAGCACCTGTTTGTTTAGCTACTCTTTCTGCTGTTCTATGTCTAGTTCCAGTTTCTGATGTTTGTATTGAATAGTCAGGTATTAACTGTGCATTTGCCAATAATATTTTCTTTACATCATCACTTAAAACTATAGCACCATCCATTTTAGCTAGTTCATACAAATATGCTGGAGAATAGTCTGCATCTATTTTAAAACCACCATCTACTATTTCAGATATTTCATCATCATTTGCCAATACTATAAGTCCACCAGTCTTAGCCCTAAGCACATTATCAAGTCCTTGTCTAAGAGGAGTTCCTGGAGATATCTTTCTAAGTGCATGAAGTAAGTTTTTATTATCCATAATATTATCGATATTATACATTCTTATTCATCACCCCCTTAATACTAGGTTTATAGCTTGTCTTAGATTATCTACTGGTATGATTTCTATACCTTTGGTATCTTTTACTGTAACATAATTATTTTTTGGTATAACTATCTTTTTAAATCCTAATTTTTTGCATTCAGCTATTCTTTTTTCTATATAGCTAACAGCTCTAACTTCTCCTGTTAACCCTACTTCGCCTGTTACAACTATATCACCATCAATAGGTATATTTCTAAAACTAGAAGCTACAGATAATATTATGCCTAAATCCATTGAAGGTTCATTAATTTTTATCCCTCCAACAACATTTATGTACACATCTTGATTTTGTATTTGTAATCCTACCCTTTTTTCTAATACAGCTAATAATAAAGCTACTCTATTGTAGTCAACTCCTGTTGCTGTCCTTTTTGCAATCCCAAAACTTGTTGGAGATACTAATGCTTGTAATTCTAAAAGCATTGGTCTTGTTCCTTCTACAGTTGATATTATGACTGAACCTGATACATCTTTAGGCTTTTCAGAAATCAAAACTTCCGATGGATTTGTTAGCTCTATTAGCCCTATATCCTTCATTTCAAATACACCTAATTCATTTGTTGAACCAAATCTATTTTTTACTGCCCTTACAAGTCTATATGTATTATATCTTTCTCCTTCAAAATATAAAACTGTATCCACCATGTGCTCTAATAATTTTGGTCCTGCTAACGAACCTTCTTTAGTTACATGTCCAACAATAAAAGTAGATATTCCCATCTTCTTAGAAATTTTCATAAATCTAGATGTTCCTTCTTTTATTTGACTTACAGTTCCTGGTGCTGAAGATATCTCTGGGCTGTATACAGTTTGTATTGAATCCACAATTATCAAATCTGGGTTTATATTATCTAAATAGGCTTCTATTATACTTAAATTATTTTCTGAAAAAATAAATAAATTGTCAGTATTAACACCTAATCTATGAGCCCTCATTTTTATTTGAGATTGTGATTCTTCACCCGATATATATAATACTTTCTTTCCTGCACAGGCCACATTTCTAGATACTTGCATCAATAGTGTGGATTTTCCTATACCAGGATCTCCACCTACTAAAACTAAAGAACCCTTTACAATTCCTCCACCTAGTACTCTATCTAACTCTTCTATCTCTGTAGAAAATCTTTGTTCGTGTTTTATCTCTATGGAGTTTATGCTTATAGGTTTTGAATCACCCTTGCTTATTACAAAAACTTCCCGTTGAGATTTTTTTTCTTCTATTTCTTCAACAAATGTATTCCATTTTGTACACTCTGGACACTTACCTAACCATTTGCTAGTTTCGTATCCGCATGATTGGCATACATACTTTGTTTTAATTTTTGCCATTATTATTCACCCTTAAATGCTTTATTATTACTTTATTGTACTATATATTGTTAATATCTGCATATAATATTATTCTCATTTATATTAAATATATCAAAATAACCTTTACTAAACCTTAAATAGAGGGAGTTCTACTCCCTCTATTTACTAAAAAATTATTTTACTTCAAAAGCCATCTTACCTTCTTTTACAGTAGCCTCAACAACATCACCTGATTTTATTGTTCCCTGTAATATAAGTTCTGATAATTCATTTTCTAGTTCTTTCTGAATAGATCTCTTTAATGGTCTTGCTCCATATTCCAAATCAAATCCTGACTTTGCAATTAAATTTATAGCTTCTTCATCCATTTCTAGTTTTATAGTCATTTCTTCCAATCTTTCAACTAATGTCTTACACATTAATTTTACGATTTTAGATATATCTTCTTTGTTAAGAGAATGGAATACTATTATGTCATCAATTCTATTTAAGAATTCTGGTCTAAATTGCTTTTTAAGTTCAACCATAATATTTTCTTTCATTTTTTCATATTCATCTTTTTCTTTATCTTCTTCATTTGGACTTCCAAATCCTAAAGTTTTTTGTTTTTTAATAGTTTTAGCTCCTACATTTGATGTCATTATTAATATTGTATTTTTAAAATCTACAGTTCTACCTTTAGAATCTGTTAGTCTACCATCATCCAATATTTGTAACAAAATATTAAATACATCTGGATGAGCCTTTTCTATTTCATCAAACAGTACAACTGAGTATGGATGTCTTCTAACCTTTTCTGTTAACTGACCTCCTTCATCATAGCCTACATACCCTGGAGGAGAACCAATTAATCTAGATACAGAGTGTTTTTCCATATACTCTGACATATCTATACGCACTATTTGATTTTCATCTCCAAACTCAGCTTCTGCTAAAGCCTTACTAAGTTCTGTTTTTCCTACTCCTGTTGGACCCAAAAATAAAAATGAACCAATAGGTCTATTAGGATCTTTCAGCCCTGCTCTAGCCCTTCTAATAGCTGTACAAATAGATTTTATTGCTTGATTTTGACCTATAACTCTTTCGTGTAATATATCTTCAAGTTTAAGTAATCTCTCTGTTTCTTCTTCCATCATTCTGTTGACTGGTATTCCTGTCCATAAGCCAACTACTTCTGCAATTACTTCTTCATCTACCACATTGGCATACTTAGATGATTTATTCCATCTATCTCTAATTTTATCTAGCTGTTCTTGAGTTTTTCTTTGTTCATCTCTTAACTTCGCAGCTTTTTCAAAATTTTGACCTCTTACTGATTCTTCCTTTTCTTTTTTAATACTGCTTATTTTTTCTTCTAAGTCTTTTATATCTTTTGGTGGGGTATTTTCTTTAAGTCTCACCTTTGAAGCTGCTTCATCTATTAAATCTATAGCTTTATCTGGTAAAAATCTATCTGTTATATATCTTACGGACAGTTCTACCGCTGCCTTAATAGATTCATCTGTTATTTTCACTTTATGATGAGCTTCATATTTATCTCTAAGACCTTTTAATATTTCTATAGTATCTTCCTTTGTTGGCTCTTCTATTAAAACTGATTGAAATCTTCTTTCTAATCCAGAATCTTTCTCTACATGTTTTCTATACTCATCTATTGTTGTAGCTCCTATAACCTGTATTTCTCCTCTAGCTAAACAAGGTTTTAATATATTTGAAGCATCTATAGAACCTTCTCCTGTAGCTCCAGCACCTATAATTGTATGCATTTCGTCTATGAATAAAACTATATTTCCTTTTTTAACAACTTCATCTATAACTTGTTTTATTCTCTCCTCAAATTCACCTCTATATTTTGCTCCTGCTAACAGTGAGCCCATATCTAGTGTGTAAAGAACTTTATTCTTTAATGTATCTGGTACTTTTCCTTGTGATATATCAATTGCCAAACCTTCTGCTATTGCTGTTTTTCCCACACCAGGGTCTCCAATTAGTACAGGGTTATTTTTTGTTCTTCTACTTAAAATTTGTATTATTCTTTCTATTTCTTTTGTTCTTCCTATTACAGGATCTATTTTATCTTGTTTAGCACTCTCAGTAAGATTTCTACCATACTTATCAAGCAACTTTGATGAAGTACTTTCTGGCGTAGAAGATGTTTTATTTACTGTTTTGGGCTCAATTGAGTAATTATCTATACCCATCATATCTATAATGCTTTCAGCAATATCTCTTGAGTCAATATTTAAGGATGCTAAAATTCTCATCCCAAGTCCTTCTCCTTCTTGAGCAAGCGCTAATAATATATGTTCCGTACCTATGTAATTTGTCTTAAGTTTATTAGCAAAAGCTCCTGACAACTCTAGTATCTGTTTTGATCTAGGACTTAATGTTACATCTGTTGTAGTTGTGTCATTTTTACCCTCTATTTCTATAATCTTTTTTTCTAGAATATCTTCAGTAACTCCTAATTTATTTAAAACTTTAGCTGCTATTCCATCTTTTTCTTTTAGAAGACCTAGAAGTAAATGCTCTGTTCCTACAATTTTATGTCCAAAGCTTTTTGCTGACTCTACACCTAAGTCAATTGCAGTTTTAGCTCTTTGAGTAAATCTATTGAAGTACATTTTCATCCCTCCTATTTCTTATTTCTATTAGCTAGACTAAATTCTTCTCTTAAAAAATCAGCTCTTTTGGTATCGCTATAACAAGTCATAGGTGACATTAACCTTAAAGCTGGTTTCATTCCCTTCATTAAGTTAATTATTTTTTCCATGTTGATGTCTTTAATGTATTCCATCTCAATACCTAACTTAATATTAGACAAGTGCTTCATAGCTTCGTATGCCGATATAATTCTAGCATTTTGTAATATACCTAAAGACCTATAAACCTCATCTTCTAATTCTATAGAGGCTTCCATTTTTACAATATTTCTAGATTCTTTTTCTTTTGTTATAATATCTTTTGTTAAACTTCTTAGACTTTCAATAATATTTTTTTCTGATCTTCCAATAACTGATTGATTACTTATTTCATACATATTACCTAATATATTTGATTTTTCATTTGAAATACCTTTTATATTTGCACCTAATTTGTGTGCAATATTGGAATAAGTATCTACTTTTCTTTGTAAAGATAATACGGGTAAATGAACTATTATAGATGTTTTCAGTCCTGTACCTGCATTAATTGGACAACTAGTTAAATATCCTAGTCTATCATCAAAAGCATAATCTAACTTACTTTCTAATATATCATCTATTTTATTTGCAATTATAAAAGCATCATCCACATTAAATTTATTTTCATATATCTTGATTTTTATATGATCTTGATCATTTACTATTATGCATTTTGTTTTATCTTTGTTAATAATAATTGAGCCTATATCATTTGTTGAAAATTTATTACTTATAATATTTCTTTCTATTAATGTATTTTTCTCTATTTGACTAATGTCTTTTATATTATGTGCAATAAAATCTTCTTGAAATAAGTCTTCTGATTCTAATATTATATTGCTGATTTTATTTGCTATGACTTGAGATTCTGATTGACTTAATTTGTGTGGAAAAGGATAATTAGTAATATTTCTAGATAAAGCTATTTGAGTACCCATAATTATGCTGTCTTCCATAAGTCCCTCCTCCTATTCATTACATTCTTCTAGATCTTTTATTTTATCTCTAATATCAGCTGCTTTTTCATATTCCTCTTGCTCTACAGCCCTATTTAAATCTTCTTTTAAAACTCTGATTTCTTTACTTATGTATATATGACTGTTATCTTTTCTAGGTGATTTGCCTATGTACTCTTCATATCCATATATATTTCTAAGTATAGAATTTAGCTGTTTTTCAAAAACCTCATAACATCTACTACAACCTACTTTTCCTGTTTCTCTGTATTCATTATATGTGCTGTAACAATTTGGACATATAATCTCTTCTTCTTCTGTTTCCTTATCTATTGCTAATAAATTTTCTTTTTTTGGATCCACGGAATCATCTTCACTTATATCAAATTTCTCCATAACATCCTTTATAGAAAATGGATCTTGTGAATTAAAGTTTAATAATGGATAGTCCTTAGCACAATCATTACATAAATACATTCGTGTTTCTTGACCGTTTATTATGGAGCTAATAAAAACTGACGCTGTTTTCTTACGACATTTTTGACATAACATAATATCACTCCTCTATATTAAATAATTCTTCTATAATATTTTTTAAAATTTTTGCCCTTATTATGTCATTTAATCCATGTATAGGTGAATTTAGAGATTTATCATCTATAGCACATAATATTATTTTTAACTCTCTATTATTAATTAAGTTTGTATCTAATAACCACTTAACAAGTAATTTTCCTTGTATATATGTTATTTCTTTATTTATTTTTTTATGTAAGATATGTAAAATTTGTTCTTGATTTGATTTTACAACCTTATCTATCTTTACATAGCCTCCTCCACCTTTTTTACTTTGGACTTCATATCCTTTTTCTCTTGAAAATCGAGTTGTCAAAACATAATTTATTTGAGATGGAGCACAATCAAACAAATTAGCAAGTTCATTTCTTTGAATTTGAACTGTATTACTGTCTTCCATTAAATCTTTAATAAATTTTTCTATTATATCACTAATTGAAGCCATATACATCACCACTTAAATAAATTTTTTTGACTTTCTTTGACTATTAGTTAATATATATTATATACATATTTTAGTCATATAATCTAATTATTATAAACAAAAACAAATTTATATTTTATATAAAATAAAAAATAAACGGCATGATATATTTTAATATCATGCCGCTTTTAATATATATTCTTTTAATTATTAGCTTCAGCAATTATTTTTGATGATAGTTGTTGAGGTACTTCACTATATTTCTCTAATTCCATTTCAAAGAACCCTCTACCTTGAGTCATAGATCTTAAATCAATTGCATATTTAAATGTTTCACTTTGAGGTGCTTCTGCATAAATTACTTGTCTACCCTTATCATCAGGTTCCATTCCTAATATTTTTCCTCTTCTTTTGTTAATATCACCCATTACATCTCCCATATACTCTTCTGGAACAGTTATTGTTAATTTCATAATAGGTTCTAATAAAATTGGTTTAGCTTCTTCCATTCCCTTTTTGAATGCTATTGATGCTGCCATTTTAAATGCCATTTCTGATGAGTCAACATCATGATATGATCCATCATATAATGTTGCTTTTATATTTGTAACAGGATATCCTGCAAGTATTCCTTTTTGCATAGAATCTTTTAATCCTTTTTCTACTGCAGGTATGTAGGATTTCGGAACAGATCCTCCAAATATTTCTTCAGCAAATTCAAAGTCATCATCAGATCTTGTAAATTTAATTTTTACATCTCCATATTGACCATGACCTCCAGATTGTTTTTTGTGTTTTCCTTGAACATCAGAAGCTCCTTTTATAGTTTCTCTATAAGCAACTTTAATATCTTCTAAGTCTACATCAACACCAAATTTTTCTTTTAATTTATTTTTAACTGTATTTATATGAAGCTCACCTTGGCCACCGACTAAAGTTTGCTTAGTTTCCGGGTTTCTATACCAATGTATAGTCGGATCTTCTTCTGATATTTTATTTAATGAAGCTCCTATTTTATCTTCTTCACCTTTATTTTTTGGTACTACAGAGAAATATATTTGTGGTTTTGGTAAAATAGCCTCTTCTAATAGTGGAGCACTTGAATTTTGTGCTATAGTATTTCCTGTTTGTAGAGAATTTATTTTTGTAACTACAACTATATCACCCGCATTAGCACAGTCTATTTCTTCTAACTCTCCATTTTTCATTGTATATATATTAGCGATTTTTTCCTTTACATCTTTATTTATATTAATTATTTCAGTATCCTTTTTCATTTGTCCTTCAACTATTTTTATATAAGATAATTTACCCATGAATGGGTCAACCATTGTTTTAAATACTAAAGCTCTTAAAGGACTTTCTTTTTCAATAGCTTTTGGTTGTATATATGAACCTATGGTTTGTAGTATCTCATGTGAACCTATGTTATTTATTGTAGAACCACATATTACAGGTATTATATCACCACTTTGTATTCCTATAATTATTCCTTTTTGTATTTCCTCCGGAGTTAATTCTTCTCCATTAAAATACTTATCTAACACTTCGTCATCAGTTTCAGCAATATGTTCCATTAAAGCTTCTTTCACACTTGAAACTTGCTCTTTGAATTCTCCATCTAAATCGTCATCCAAGTTTTCTAACACATTATGTAATTTAATAAATTGTTTATCTTTATATATAGGGCTTATCATTGGTACTATCTTATTGTCATATTTTTCTCTTAACATTTCTATTGCATCTTTATATCTTGCCTTTTCATTGTCTATTTTATTTATAAACATGATTTTAGGCATGTTTTCAGTTAATTCTAGTGATTTTTCAGTTCCAACCTGTATAGGAGAAGTTGCATCTATCACTATAATAGCTGCGTCGCTTGCTCTTAAAGAAGAAATTACTTCACCGCTAAAATCAAAATATCCTGGTGTGTCTAATAAATTATACTTGATACCGTTGTATTCTATGGGAGCTAGTCCTATACTATAAGTCATGTTTACTTTGTCAGACAACTTAGGCATCTTTTTTGAAATATTTGTAGTGTATGCTAGAACATCAATTAAATTTGATTTCCCACATCCACTATGTCCTAGTATTGCAACATTTCTTAAATCGTTACTATCATAGACTTTCATATTAGCACCTACCTTTTTTAATTATATAAAATTATTAAGTGTTATAAATAATTTTATACTATTTACATGTATAATATTCCCAATTATGCAAGATAAGATTACCTTATTTTAAGAGAAAATAATTTGGCATTTTCTCCCTTGGACTTAAAAATATATTTCTACACACATGTATATCTTTCCTCTTTTTTATATAAAAAAACTCTAAAGTAGTTATTTACTCTACTTTAGAGTTTTTAATTCATTATTATTCTATTCTAATGTCATTAATAGTTGCTTATCACAAACCATTTCATTCTCTTTAACTTTGATAGATTTTATTTTTCCATTTGTTTTTGATACTATATTAGTTTCCATTTTCATAGCTTCTATAACAATTAATGGTTGATGCTCTTCTACTTCATCTCCTTCTTTAACAAGAACTTTTATTACCTTTCCAGGAATACTAGCTCCTATTTGTAAAGGATTATCCATATCAGCTGTTTCTACTTGTTTAATACTTCCTGAATAGTTATTATCTTTTATTTCTACTTCTCTATGCATTCCATTTAAGTCAAATACTATTGTTCTATATCCGTTTTCTTTTACATCTCCTACATTTCTTAAACTAATAGTTAGCATTTTTCCTTCTTCTATTTCCACATCGCACTCTTCACCTATGCCAAGACCATAGAAGAATACATCACTTTCTAGTTTAGAAATATCATTATATCCCTGTAAATGCTTTAAATATTCTTCATATACTTTTGGATATAATTCATAGCTTAATATATTTCTTATATTAGATTTCATATCAAATTTTTCATTTAAATAATCTTTATCTTTATCAAAATCAGCCACTGGTATTAATGAACCAGGTCTTACAGTAATAGCTTCTTCCCCCTTTAGTACTACTTCTTGTAAATCTTTTGGTATTCCACCCTCTGGCTGACCTATCATACCTTTACAGTAGTCTACTACTGAATCTGGAAATGATAACTTTTTACCTTCTTCAATAATATTGTCTCTGTCCAATTTATTTTTTGTCATAAATATTGCTAAATCTCCCACAACTTTTGAAGATGGTGTAACCTTGATTATATCTCCAACTATTTGATTAGCTTCTTTATAATTTACCTTAAGAGTATCAAAATCATTTCCTAAACCAAAACTATCAGCTTGAGCTTTTAGATTTGAATATTGTCCTCCTGGCATTTCGTATTCATATATTTCAGCAAAAGAAGTATTCATACCACTTTCGAATTTTTTATAAATTTGTCTTAAATCTCCATAGTAACTTGATAGCTCTTCATATCCATACAAATCAATATTAGTATCTCTCTCTGTATGTTTTAATGCTTCTACTATGGCATTTAAAGATGGTTGACTTGTTAAACCTGACATAGTTTGTAAAGCAGCATCTACTATATCTACACCTGCTTCTGCCGCCATTAAGCATGTTGCCACACCATTTCCACTTGTATCATGAGTGTGTAGATGAATTGGAGTTTTAACATTTTCCTTTAGTGATTTAATCAAAGTATGAGCAGCATAAGGTTTTAAAAGACCTGCCATATCTTTTATACAAATTATATCTACTCCTAAAGATTCTAACTCTTTAGCCATTTTTATATAGTATTCTAAGTTGTATTTAGATTTATTCGGGTTTAATATATCTCCTGTATAGCACATTGTACCTTCTACTATTTTTCCAGTTTCAAGTCCTGCTTCTATAGATAATTTCATATTTTCAACCCAGTTTAATGAGTCAAATATTCTTATAACATCTATACCTTGATAAGCAGACTCTTTTATAAAATCTACTATTACATTATCAGGATAATTTGTATATCCCACACCATTAGATGCTCTAAATAACATTTGGAACATGATATCTGGTATTTCTGATCTTAATTTTTGTAATCTTCTCCATGGAGATTCTTTTAAAAATCTATAAGCCACATCATATGTAGCTCCTCCCCACATTTCTAGTGAAAATAAATCTTTTTCATACTCATTTGTTTGTTTAGCCACTTGTAATAAATCGTAAGTTCTAAATCTTGTTGCTATAAGAGATTGATGTGCATCCCTCATTGTAGTATCTGTTAATAATAATTTCTTTTCATTTTTTATTTTTTCAATATATGCTTTCTTTCCTAGTTTTTCAAACTGCACTCTACTACCTTCTATCTTAGGTACTCTTTCAGTTATTATTCTTGGTTGATGCAATGTTTCAAACTTAGGTTTAGGCATACATTTATTTTCGTTTACTATAACATCACCTATAAATTGAAGTAATTTCGTTCCTCTATCCTTACTTTCTTTTATCTTGAATAGTCTAGGATGTTCATCTATAAATTTAGTACTACATCTTCCGGCCCTAAACATAGGATCTTGTAAAACATTAACTAAAAATCCAACATTAGTTTTTACACCTCTGACTCTCAACTCTTTTATAGATCTAATAGTCTTATTAATCGCTTTTTCAAATGTTCTTTCCCAAGATATAGTTTTAACTAATAAACTATCATAATATGGACTTATGCTAAATCCTGCACAACCATTTCCTCCATCTAATCTAATTCCTGCACCAGACCCAGTTCTATATACTTGTATTTTTCCAGTATCAGGCATAAAGTTATTCTTAGGATCTTCAGTTGTAATTCTACATTGTATAGCATATCCTGTAACTGTTACATCATCTTGAGAGTTTATATCTATCTCTTTACTGTCTAAACTATATCCTTCAGCGACAAGAATTTGACTTTGAACAATATCTATTCCTGTAACTTCTTCTGTTACAGTATGTTCAACCTGAATTCTAGGGTTCATTTCTATAAAGTAATGATTACCTTTATTATCAACTAAGAACTCTAAAGTTCCTGCGCTTACATATCCTACTTCTTTAGCTATTCTAACTGCATCTTCACAAATTTCATCTCTTATTTTCTTATCTATAGAAAATGCTGGTGCGTATTCAATTATTTTTTGATGTCTTCTTTGTACTGAACAGTCTCTTTCATACAAATGAACTAAGTTTCCATGATGATCTCCTAATATTTGAACCTCTATATGCTTAGGATCTTCTATATATTTTTCTATAAAAATTAAATCTGCTCCAAATGCCTTTCTTGATTCACTACATGCTGTTTCATATTCAAGGGCTAGACTTTTTTCATCATAAACTACTCTCATCCCTCTACCGCCTCCGCCATTAGAGGCTTTTATCATTACTGGATATCCTACAAAATCTGCAACTTCTTTTGCTTCTTCAACACTTTTAATTACTTTCTCTACTCCAGGTATAGTTCCTACTCCAACACTATGAGCAACCTTTTTAGAATTTATTTTGTCACCCATTCTTTCCATTATTTCTGCAGATGGACCTATAAATACAATTCCATTCTCTTCACATTTTCTTACAAACTCTGGATTTTCTGCTAAGAAACCATAACCTGGATGTATTGCATCTACATTTTTAGCCTTAGCAAGCTCTATAATTCCATCTATATCTAAATAGGCTTCTATAGGTCCCTTATCTTTCCCTATTAAATAAGATTCATCAGCTTTCGTTCTAAATAAACTATATTTATCCTCTTTACTATATATCCCAACACTTTTAATTCCTAATTCATGGCATGCCCTGAATATTCTTATAGCAATTTCTCCTCTATTAGCTACTAGTACTTTTTTAAATTTTTTAAGCATGTTATCCCCCTTTTCTATATTTAAGTTGTAATATTAAAGATTATAGTCCATAAAACTTTATTTTTGAACCCTTATGAAAGAGTTTCTTAATAATTAATACAAATTCATAAAAACAGGTAAATATATTTTGTATTTTGGCAAATCTCTATATCTTAATTAAGTAAAAATAGAATGTTTTTATCATACTTTTCCATAATATTCTGATTAACATGAATGTATATTCCATTAAAAAAAAATAAATCCATATTTATTTTATATTAATAAACATGAATTTATCTTACTTATTATATTAACTTGTGACTTATTTCATTACTTTAAATTATGGTACTTATTAAACAATTTATATTTTGTTCTATTCTTTCAAAACATCAAAATGTATTTTTAATCTAACTCATTTAGTAGTCTTCTAGATACATCATTTAACTTCAATTGTCCTAAGCCTATATATGCCATAGTAAATACTGTTTTAACAACATCAGATGAATTATCCCATTTATAAGAGATAGAATTTACTAAAGAGTGCTTTGGCATAAAATTTTGCAATTCTATAGCCATTTCTTCTGATAAACTTATGTATTCTTCAAATAAATCTTCTTCACTCATTTGATCTAAATCATAATCTTGCTTTAACTTTTCATTTAAAACTTTTACTGGTATGCTTAATTGATATGCCACAATATCTTCTCTTTTTGTTCCCTTGCACATATCTCTATCTACTTTAAAATCACTATTTTCTTCAATTGTTTTCCTTATTTCTTCACTATCTACTATTTCTTCTCCAAATATAATATACATAATAACACCTTCCTTAATTTTTTATATAAAAGATCTTTATTTTTTCATTTATTTTATTTTTTATTAAAACAGTAATATTTATAACTTATTTTATATATTAAAAAACCTCTAGTTTGTTAACTAGAGGATAATTGGTGGGACCAACAGGGCTCGAACCTGTGACCCCCTGCTTGTAAGGCAGATGCTCTCCCAGCTGAGCTATGGTCCCGGGATTTTTTTATTAATAAGTGGTGCGCCCAGAGGGACTCGAACCCCCAACCTTCTGATTCGTAGTCAGACACTCTATCCAGTTGAGCTATAGGCGCATGTTTAAATGGAGGCGACACCCAGATTCGAACTGGGGATGAAGGAGTTGCAGTCCTCTACCTTAGCCACTTGGTCATGTCGCCCTTTTTTATATTGGTGACCCATCGGAGATTCGAACTCCGGACACCTTGATTAAAAGTCAAGTGCTCTACCGACTGAGCTAATGAGTCATATTTGTATGGGGTGGATAATGAGATTCGAACTCACGGCCTCCAGAGCCACAATCTGGCGCTCTAACCAACTGAGCTATACCCACCATAATCTAATGCACTAGTTTTTATTTTTTCAGTTGATGGTCGAGGTGAAGGGACTCGAACCCCCGGCCCCATGGTCCCAAACCAAGTGCGCTACCAAACTGCGCTACACCTCGAACTAAAAAAGTGGTGGACCATCAGGGACTCGAACCCCAGACCTACCGGTTATGAGCCGGGCGCTCTAACCAACTGAGCTAATGGTCCACGTTATATATTGTTAAAATTTAAATGGTAGCGGTAACAGGAGTCGAACCTGTGACCTTTCGGGTATGAACCGAACGCTCTAGCCAACTAAGCTATACCGCCATATTTTTTAAAATGGTGCCCAGAGGCGGAATCGAACCACCGACACGGGGATTTTCAGTCCCCTGCTCTACCGACTGAGCTATCTGGGCGCTATTGGCGGAGAGGGTGGGATTCGAACCCACGGTGCCGTTAAGCATCACTGGTTTTCAAGACCAGCTCCTTAAACCACTCGGACACCTCTCCTTATAGTTTCCCTATATGCTCTATCAAGTGAGCACTAAGTTGATAATTTTATATGGCTGGGGATGCAGGACTCGAACCTACGCATGCATGAGTCAAAGTCATGTGCCTTACCGACTTGGCTAATCCCCAATATAAAGTGGTGAGCGCACAGGGATTCGAACCCCGGACACACGCCTTAGAAGGGCGTTGCTCTATCCAGCTGAGCTATGCACCCACATTATAAATCATAAAATAAAAGTGGTGCGGATGAAGGGAGTCGAACCCCCACGCCAATGGCGCTAGATCCTAAGTCTAGTGCGTCTGCCAATTCCGCCACATCCGCATACTTCTTTTGGTGGAGGATGGTGGATTCGAACCACCGAAAGCACAGCTAACAGATTTACAGTCTGCCCCCTTTGGCCACTCGGGAAATCCTCCGTATTATGGAGCTGGTGATAGGAATCGAACCTACAACCTGCTGATTACAAGTCAGCTGCTCTACCGTTGAGCCACACCAGCATAGTGTTTATAAGAAGTATTTTGGCGACCTGGAAGGGGCTCGAACCCTCGACCTCCAGCGTGACAGGCTGGCATTCTAACCAACTGAACTACCAGGCCGCATTTGTATGTTTTTATGGTGGGACCAACAGGGCTCGAACCTGTGACCCCCTGCTTGTAAGGCAGGTGCTCTCCCAGCTGAGCTATGGTCCGGGATAAATTAAAATGGAGCGGGTGAAGGGGATCGAACCCTCACAGCCGGCTTGGAAGGCCGGAACTCTACCATTGAGCTACACCCGCATGGTGACTCATAGGGGAATCGAACCCCTGTTACCGCCGTGAAAGGGCGGTGTCTTAACCGCTTGACCAATGAGCCATTCATATGTCATTTACTTTTTTGCGTTTACTCATTTGTCTCGCAAAATTGGTGCCGAAGACCGGAATCGAACCGGTACGAAAGTATAAGTTTCGCAGGATTTTAAGTCCTGTGCGTCTGCCAGTTCCGCCACTTCGGCACTTTCTTGGCTCCAAGGGAGGGACTCGAACCCTCAGCCTATCGGTTAACAGCCGAGTGCTCCACCGTTGAGCTACCTTGGAATATGGAGGCGACACCCAGATTCGAACTGGGGATGAAGGAGTTGCAGTCCTCTACCTTAGCCACTTGGTCATGTCGCCATATTTAGTGGTGACCCATCGGAGATTCGAACTCCGGACACCTTGATTAAAAGTCAAGTGCTCTACCGACTGAGCTAATGAGTCATATATTTGTATGGGGTGGATAATGAGATTCGAACTCACGGCCTCCAGAGCCACAATCTGGCGCTCTAACCAACTGAGCTATACCCACCATAATTGATAAAAGTGGTCGAGGTGAAGGGACTCGAACCCCCGGCCCCATGGTCCCAAACCAAGTGCGCTACCAAACTGCGCTACACCTCGAACTAAAAAAAGTGGTGGACCATCAGGGACTCGAACCCCAGACCTACCGGTTATGAGCCGGGCGCTCTAACCAACTGAGCTAATGGTCCACGTTATTTATTAAGTTTAAATGGTAGCGGTAACAGGAGTCGAACCTGTGACCTTTCGGGTATGAACCGAACGCTCTAGCCAACTAAGCTATACCGCCACAATATTTAAATATGGTGCCCAGAGGCGGAATCGAACCACCGACACGGGGATTTTCAGTCCCCTGCTCTACCGACTGAGCTATCTGGGCATTTGGCGGAGAGGGTGGGATTCGAACCCACGGTGCCGTTAAGCATCACTGGTTTTCAAGACCAGCTCCTTAAACCACTCGGACACCTCTCCAGGTTAATGGTGACCCATCGGAGATTCGAACTCCGGACACCTTGATTAAAAGTCAAGTGCTCTACCGACTGAGCTAATGAGTCATATTATATGGCTGGGGATGCAGGACTCGAACCTACGCATGCATGAGTCAAAGTCATGTGCCTTACCGACTTGGCTAATCCCCAATATATAAGTGGTGAGCGCACAGGGATTCGAACCCCGGACACACGCCTTAGAAGGGCGTTGCTCTATCCAGCTGAGCTATGCACCCACATATATTGTTTATTTTGTTGGAGCGGGAAACGAGATTCGAACTCGCGACTTCAACCTTGGCAAGGTTGCGCTCTACCACTGAACTATTCCCGCATTTAAGGTATAGTTAAAAAGTGGTGCGGATGAAGGGAGTCGAACCCCCACGCCAATGGCGCTAGATCCTAAGTCTAGTGCGTCTGCCAATTCCGCCACATCCGCATACTTCTTTTGGTGGAGGATGGTGGATTCGAACCACCGAAAGCACAGCTAACAGATTTACAGTCTGCCCCCTTTGGCCACTCGGGAAATCCTCCGTATTATGGAGCTGGTGATAGGAATCGAACCTACAACCTGCTGATTACAAGTCAGCTGCTCTACCGTTGAGCCACACCAGCATATTATTTTTAAGAAGTATTATGGCGACCTGGAAGGGGCTCGAACCCTCGACCTCCAGCGTGACAGGCTGGCATTCTAACCAACTGAACTACCAGGCCGCGTTTGTGTTTTTATGGTGGGACCAACAGGGCTCGAACCTGTGACCCCCTGCTTGTAAGGCAGGTGCTCTCCCAGCTGAGCTATGGTCCGGGATAAATTAAAATGGAGCGGGTGAAGGGGATCGAACCCTCACAGCCGGCTTGGAAGGCCGGAACTCTACCATTGAGCTACACCCGCATGGTGACTCATAGGGGAATCGAACCCCTGTTACCGCCGTGAAAGGGCGGTGTCTTGACCGCTTGACCAATGAGCCATATATATTTAAATGGTTGCGGAGACAGGACTCGAACCTGTGACCTTCGGGTTATGAGCCCGACGAGCTGCCAACTGCTCCACTCCGCGATATTAATTTGGTGCCGAAGACCGGAATCGAACCGGTACGAAAGTATAAGTTTCGCAGGATTTTAAGTCCTGTGCGTCTGCCAGTTCCGCCACTTCGGCACTTTCTTGGCTCCAAGGGAGGGACTCGAACCCTCAGCCTATCGGTTAACAGCCGAGTGCTCCACCGTTGAGCTACCTTGGAACATTACGTGGCTACGTGCTACTCTCCCAGGAGGTCGCCCCCCAAGTACCATCGCCGCTCAAGAGCTTAACTTCTGTGTTCGGAATGGGAACAGGTGTATCCTCTTTGCTATAATAACCACATTTTTTGCTGAACAAGTATTATAATAACATTTATTTAAAACCTTGTCAACTTTTTTTTGAAAGTTTTAATACTTTCAAAACTGCAAACATTTAAGATATAACTTATATTGGTCAAGTCCTCGACCTATTAGTATCAGTAAGCTACATATGTTACCACACTTCCACCTCTGACCTATCAACCATGTAGTCTTCATGGGGTCTTAACCTTACGGTGGGAAATCTTATCTTGAAGTAGGCTTCGCGCTTAGATGCTTTCAGCGCTTATCCTTTCCGTACTTAGCTACCCAGCTATGCCCTTGGCAGAACAACTGGTACACCAGCGGTACGTCCATCCCGGTCCTCTCGTACTAAGGACAGGTCTCCTCAAATTTCCTACGCCTGCGACGGATAGGGACCGAACTGTCTCACGACGTTCTGAACCCAGCTCGCGTACCACTTTAATGGGCGAACAGCCCAACCCTTGGGACCTACTACAGCCCCAGGATGTGATGAGCCGACATCGAGGTGCCAAACCTCCCCGTCGATGTGGACTCTTGGGGGAGATCAGCCTGTTATCCCCAGGGTAGCTTTTATCCGTTGAGCGATGGCCCTTCCATGCGGTACCACCGGATCACTAAGTCCGACTTTCGTCCTTGCTCGACCTGTATGTCTTGCAATCAAGCTCTCTTCTGCCTTTACACTCTTCGTACGATTTCCGACCGTACTGAGAGAACCTTTGAGCGCCTCCGTTACTTTTTAGGAGGCGACCGCCCCAGTCAAACTGTCCACCTGACAGTGTCCCACTACCTGATTCAAGGCAGCTGGTTAGAATCCCAGTACTACAAGGGTGGTATCCCAAGGATGGCTCCACACAGACTGACGTCCATGCTTCATAGCCTCCCACCTATCCTGTACATGTAGCACCGAGACTCAATGTCAAGCTACAGTAAAGCTCCATGGGGTCTTTCCGTCCTGTCGCAGGTAACCGGCATCTTCACCGGTATTACAATTTCACCCAGTCTGTTGTTGAGACAGTGCCCAAATCGTTACGCCTTTCGTGCGGGTCGGAACTTACCCGACAAGGAATTTCGCTACCTTAGGACCGTTATAGTTACGGCCGCCGTTTACTGGGGCTTAAGTTCACTGCTTCGGTTGCCCTAACAGATCCCCTTAACCTTCCAGCACCGGGCAGGCGTCAGCTCCTATACATCGTCTTGCGACTTAGCAGAAACCTATGTTTTTGGTAAACAGTCGCTTGGGCCTATTCTCTGCGGCCATGTTTCCATGGCACCCCTTCTCCCTAAGTTACGGGGTCATTTTGCCGAGTTCCTTAACAACAGTTCTCTGGCTGGCCTTAGGATACTCTCCTCACCCACCTGTGTCGGTTTGCGGTACAGGCACCTTTAACCTCGATAGAGACTTTTCTCGACAGTGTGAAATCAGCTACTTCGCTACTAAATTTCGCTCCGCATCGTACCCCAGCATTATTCTAACGGATTTGCCTATTAGAACTGCCTCAATACTTGCCCGTACATAACCAACAGTACGGTTAGCTTATCCTTCTGTGTCATCCCATTTCTCAAACGGTTATTGGTGGTACAGGAATATCAACCTGTTGTCCATCACCTACGCCTTTCGGCCTCGGCTTAGGTCCTGACTAACCCAGGGCGGACGAACCTTCCCCTGGAAACCTTGGGTTTACGGCCTGTGGGATTCTCACCCACATCTCGCTACTCATGCCAACATTCTCACTTCTATACAGTCCACATCTCCTTACGGTAATGCTTCAATCCGTATAGAAAGCTCTCCTACCCATCATAAATGATGCCGTAGCTTCGGTAGTACGTTTTAGCCCCGGAAATTTTCGGCGCAGGATCACTCGACCAGTGAGCTATTACGCACTCTTTAAATGAGTGGCTGCTTCTAAGCCAACATCCTGGTTGTCTGTGCAATCCCACATCCTTTACCACTTAACGTACATTTAGGGACCTTAGCTGACGATCTGGGCTGTTGCCCTTTTGACTATGAATCTTATCACCCACAGTCTGACTCCCAAGTATAAGAATACGGCATTCGGAGTTTGATAGTCTTCGGTAAGTGCAATACCCCCTAGGACATTCAGTGCTCTACCTCCGCTTCTCTAAACCTTGAGGCTAGCCCTAAAGCTATTTCGGAGAGAACCAGCTATCTCCGGGCTCGATTGGAATTTCACCGCTATCCACAGGTCATCCCCGAGCTTTTCAACGCTCGTGGGTTCGGTCCTCCACGAAATTTTACTTTCGCTTCAACCTGCCCATGGATAGGTCGCCCGGTTTCGGGTCTACGTCAACTAACTAAACGCCCAGTTAAGACTCGCTTTCGCTACGGCTCCACACCTTAAGTGCTTAACCTTGCTAGGTAACGTAACTCGTTGGCCCGTTCTACAAAAAGTACGCAGTCACACAAGTAATGTGCTCCTACAGCTTGTAAGTGTAGGGTTTCAGGTTCTATTTCACTCCCCTCCCGGGGTTCTTTTCACCTTTCCCTCACGGTACTATACGCTATCGGTCACTAGGTAGTATTTAGGCTTGGAGGATGGTCCCTCCTGCTTCCCACAGGGTTTCACGTGTCCCGTGGTACTCTGGATCATATCTATCGATTTCTTGTTTCAACTACGTGGCTTTTACACTTTATAGCGGAGCTTTCCAACTCTCTTCACTTACAATTCCTCAACTTTATGATATGTCCGCAACCCCAACAAAGAAAACTTTATTGGTTTGGCCTGTTCCGCGTTCGCTCGCCGCTACTTACGGAATCGAATTTCTTTCTCTTCCTCCGGGTACTTAGATGTTTCAGTTCCCCGGGTTCCCCTGGCATGACTATGTATTCATCATACCATACTTAGACATTACTCTAAGTGAGTTTCCTCATTCGGAAATCTTGGGATCAAAGTTTACGTGCAACTCCCCCAAGCTTATCGCAGCTTATCGCGTCCTTCATCGGCTCCTAGTGCCAAGGCATTCGCCCTACACCCTTAATAACTTGACCAGTTATCAAAGTTTGATATTTTTAAAAGTTATCTTCTTTATATGATATATTTTTTAAGAAGTTTATCTTCTTCTTTTATAATGTCATATCACTAAATGTTATGCAGTTTTCAAAGTACTAATTTTGAGTTTTCATAAAGAACCCTCAAAATTAAACAGTAGGTTAATTCTCCCTAGAAAGGAGGTGATCCAGCCGCACCTTCCGATACGGCTACCTTGTTACGACTTCACCCCAGTTATTGATTTCACCTTCGACACTCGCTTCCCAAAAGGGTTAGCTAAGTGGCTTCGGGCGCCCCCAACTTCCGTGGTGTGACGGGCGGTGTGTACAAGACCCGGGAACGCATTCACCGCAGCATTCTGATCTGCGATTACTAGTAACTCCAGCTTCATGTAGGCGAGTTTCAGCCTACAATCCGAACTGAGAATGGCTTTAAGGGATTAGCTCGGCCTCACGACTTGGCTGCCCTCTGTACCACCCATTGTAGCACGTGTGTAGCCCTAAGCATAAGGGGCATGATGATTTGACGTCATCCCCACCTTCCTCCAGGTTATCCCTGGCAGTCCCTCTAGAGTGCCCAACTTAATGCTGGCAACTAAAGGCAAGGGTTGCGCTCGTTGCGGGACTTAACCCAACATCTCACGACACGAGCTGACGACAACCATGCACCACCTGTCACTTCTGTCCCCGAAGGGAAAAATGCGATTAGGCATCGGTCAAAAGGATGTCAAGCTTAGGTAAGGTTCTTCGCGTTGCTTCGAATTAAACCACATGCTCCGCTACTTGTGCGGGTCCCCGTCAATTCCTTTGAGTTTCACTCTTGCGAGCGTACTCCCCAGGCGGAGTACTTAATGCGTTAGCTGCGGCACCGAGGGGGGTAACCCCCGACACCTAGTACTCATCGTTTACGGCGTGGACTACCAGGGTATCTAATCCTGTTTGCTCCCCACGCTTTCGTGCCTCAGTGTCAGTTACAGTCCAGAAAGCCGCCTTCGCTACTGGTGTTCCTCCTAATATCTACGCATTTCACCACTACACTAGGAATTCCACTTTCCTCTCCTGCACTCAAGTTTCCCAGTTTCAAGAGCTTACTACGGTTGAGCCGTAGCCTTTCACTCCTGACTTAAGAAACCACCTACGCACCCTTTACGCCCAGTAAATCCGGATAACGCTAGCCCCCTACGTATTACCGCGGCTGCTGGCACGTAGTTAGCCGGGGCTTCCTCCTCAAGTACCGTCATTATCTTCCTTGAGGACAGAGTTTTACGACCCGAAGGCCTTCATCACTCACGCGGCGTTGCTGCATCAGGCTTTCGCCCATTGTGCAATATTCCCCACTGCTGCCTCCCGTAGGAGTTTGGACCGTGTCTCAGTTCCAATGTGGCCGATCACCCTCTCAGGTCGGCTACTGATCGTCGCCTTGGTAAGCCGTTACCTTACCAACTAGCTAATCAGACGCGGGTCCATCTCATACCGCCGGAGCTTTGATAAGAAATCCATGTGAATCTCTTATATTATCCTGTATTAGCATACCTTTCGGTATGTTATCCATGTGTATGAGGCAGGTTACCCACGCGTTACTCACCCGTCCGCCGCTCTTCTCCGAAGAGAATCGCTCGACTTGCATGTGTTAGGCACGCCGCCAGCGTTCATCCTGAGCCAGGATCAAACTCTCAAATAAAAGTTGTCCAATTGCTCAGCTAATCATTATCTGAATATCTGGCTTGGTTTGTTTGTTGTTTCAGTTTAATTCTTAAAGAATTAATTTATTGTTAACCTACTGTTTAATTTTCAAAGTTCTTTGCTTGTTTCAGCTTCTTAATTCTACCAAAGCTGTTTTTCTTTGTCAACAACTTTTTTTTCAAAAGTTTTTTGTTGACGTTTTGTCCCTGTCTCAAGGACAAGTAATACTATATCATCGTATTAATTAATAGTCAACACCTTTTTAAAAGTTTTTTCAATTTTTTACTACCTTTAGTGTTTACTCTTTTTACTTTTTTATACTTTTATTTTCTAATTTACCTATTATATATATTTAAATTCCTGTCAATTGCTTAATTCTACTGACATCAAATCCTAATATATCCTGATTATCTACTACTATAATCGGAACAGATAAATATCCTTTTTTTATTAATTCACGCTTAAATTCTTCATTAGAAGATATATTGTACTCTATAAATTCTATATTGTTGTTTTTCAAATACTCTTTTGCTTTTTTACACTGTATACATGTATCACTAGTATAAATCTCTACTTTTTTCATTTACTGCCTCCTTAAAACGTTTATTACCTTGTTTTTTTGTCAATATTGTATTAGATTATTATTAACTTTATTATTTTTAACTATTATAATAAATTACTTTTTATATTACATAATTTTTTTAAACAATGCAACATAACTCTAAAATTTATAGGAGGATTTTTTCATGCAGAAAAAAGTTTTAATAATGTCAGCTTCCACTGGTGGTGGTCATAATAGAGCAGCGAGAGCCATAAAAGAAGAATTAACTAACAAATCAATCAATGGCATCACTATTGATTGTGAAATCATAGATAGTTTAAAAATAGTTAATGGAACTATGGATAAACTTATTTCTAGAGGCTATGAAAAATCAGCTAAATATACACCTAAAGCTTGGGGTGGTGTTTATAAGTTAACTGAAAGTAGCCTAGTTTCTAAAAATGAGTTTAAAGATAACCCGCTGACTTCTTTAATATCTAGAAAATTAAAAAAGTTAGTAGAAAATAAAAAACCAGATTTAATCATAGGTACTCATCCTTTTCCTATGATAGCGCTTAGTACTTTAAAGAAACACTCTCAGTTTTATGCTAATTCAGAATTAAATACTTTTACTGAAAGCATACATAAATATTATAAAAATTTAAATATTCCCCCCCTTATAACAGTTTTAACTGATTACACAACTCATTCTGCATATATACAAAATGAGATTAGCTACTATATTGCAGGACATGAATATGTAAAAGAGCTGTTAATTGAAGATGGTATTGATAAGGATAAAATTAAAGCCTACGGTATACCTGTAGAAAAATCATTCTTATCACATAGAGATAGAGAAATTGTATTATCTGAACTTAATTTGGATCCAAATAAATTTACAGTTCTTTTAATGGGAGGGAGTTTCGGTGCAGGTAGTATAAAAGACACACTTGCCGAATTAATTTCTGTAGATAGAGATTTCCAAATCATTGTTATAACTGGAAGAAATAAATCTCTAAAAGAAAAATTAGAAAAGAACTTAGCTGTTGATGAAGATAAGATTAATAAGAAAATATGCGTACTTGGATTTACAGATAAAATGAATGATTTACTAGCATCAGTAGATATATTAGTTTCTAAGCCAGGAGGACTTACTACTACTGAATCTCTATTAAAAGAGGTTCCTATGATTATTCCTTATTTCATTCCTGGTCAAGAGGAAGAAAATTTAGATTTTCTTTCCAATTGTGGTGCTTCGTTAAGAACATCTAAAAAATACACTCTAAGCGTTCTATTAAAAGTTCTGATTGATAATCCAAGCAGAATCGAAATGACTAAAGAAAATATAAGAACAATAAAAAAACTTAATGCATCACAAGATATTGCTAAGTTAGCTTTTGATATATTATCTAAAGATTAAAATAAGCGTATGAAAATTAAAATTTTCATACGCTTTTATTTTCTTAATATGGCTCGTAAAAATCTTCTTCATAGTCATATTGATAGTTTTTATAGTTATTTCTAAATGCTCCACTATTACTATTCTTATTGAGAGATTTTTTGCTCTTTTTATTTTCCAATGAATCTTTATCAATGTTTTTCGATTTATCTTTGGACTTAATTTTTTTTTCTCTCTTTTCTTTCATTGCATTATGTTCTTCTAAGTTCATAGTCGTTTTCATACTACACCCCTATAAAATTTTTTAATAATTACTATAATTATATAATACAAATTGCATTTGTCAATAAATTAATTTTCATAACCATTTAAATTCTAATATAAATAAAAACCAAGGATATACCTTGGTTTTTTATATTTCTCTTCTACCTTCTAATGCCTTTGAAATAGTCACTTCATCCGCATACTCTAAATCTCCACCTACAGGTAATCCATGGGCTATTCTTGTAACCATTATTCCCATGGGTTTAACAAGTCTTGATATGTACATAGCCGTAGCTTCACCTTCTATAGTTGGGTTAGTGGCCATTATTAGTTCCTTTACATCTTGATTTGCTAATCTAGTAATCAACTCTCTAATTCTTATCATATCTGGTCCTATACCATCCATAGGAGATATCACTCCATGAAGTACGTGATATTGACCCTTGAACTCTTTAGTTCTTTCCATAGCAGCAACATCTCTAGGATCTTCTACTACGCATATGACGCTAGCATCCCTATTTTTATTAGAACACATACTACATATTTCTTGATCTGATATATTACAGCAGACTGAACAATATTTTATTTCCCTTTTTGCATCTAATATAGCTTTTGATAAAGATTCTACATCATTGTCATTCATATTTATAACATGAAAAGCTAACCTTTGTGCTGTTTTTCTTCCTACTCCTGGTAGTTTAGAAAACTCCTCTATAAGCCTATTAATAGGCTCTGTATAAATTTGCATACTTATCACCTACTAGAATAATCCTGGGATATTCATTCCTCCAGTAACCTTACTCATTTGATTTTGTTGCATATCATCAACTTTTCTTAAGGCTTCATTAACTGCACTTAATATTAAATCTTGTAACATTTCTATGTCATCTGGGTCTACTACCTCTGGTTTTATAGCTATATCTATAACTTCCTTTTTACCATTAACTTTAACTGTAATAGCTCCACCACCTACTGAAGCCTCAACTTCCTTTGATTCTAATTCTTCTTGCATTTTTTGCATATTTTCCTGCATTTTTTGAGCTTGCTTTAATATGTTATTCATGTTTCCTGGCATTCCACCAAATCCTTTTTTAGCCATCTTATATACTTCCTCCTTTAAATTTATCATTTATTTTATATCACAATATAATTTTTATCATTTATTATATTATTTTTCAATACTGTCTTTTACTTCTAATATATTTTCATTCACTATACCTTTAAGTATTTCTTCTCCTTCATCATTTTTGCTACTAGTTTCTTCTAAGTTCATATTAGCAATTTCAGATTTTAGATATATTTTTAGATGAAAACTTCTATTTAATACTTCTCTTATAACTTGTTCCACATATTTTATAGTTTCTTCTGAACTAAGCCTAGATCTAGCGAAAGAAAAATTATCATTAAATATTATAAACAAAGCATTTTCTTTTACATAGAAACTGCTAACTTCTTTTAGAAGAGCATATATGCTTGGTTTTTTATCATCTTTTATTTTTCCAATTATTTTTTTCCATGATAATTCTACTAACTTTACATCTTCACTTTTTACTTCTTCATATATTATATCTTGTTTTTCTTCTTGATTATTTATTTTTTCATTTTTATTATTTAAACTTGATTCAGGTTCACTTTTTACTGTTACTACTTTTATATTTCCACTTTCTATTATTTGCTCTAAATTTTCAATTCTTTTAATCAATGCTTCTTTACTTTCATCAAACATGGGTTGTGCTATTTTCATCATAGTAACTTCAGCTAATATTCTTGTGTTTGAAGATGATTTCATTGAATCTTGTGTCTCTGATAATATATTTAATATTCTTATCAGATCATTTATATTAATAGTTTTAGCTTGTTCCTTTAATCTTTCTATACTTTCTTCAGGTAATGATATAATTTCATCAAGATCTTTAGATACTTTACAAACCATCAAATTTCTAAAATGATCTATTAAATCATTTATTAAATTTCTTATATCTTTTCCCCAAATAATAAATTCATTTAATGTTTGAAGTGTTTTTTTAGTATTTTCATCTATAATAGCTTGAGATAATTCAAATAGTTCATCAATATTAACAGTACCTAATAATTCTATCACATCATTATATTCTATTATTTCATTTCCAAATGACATACATTGATCAAGTATACTTAGAGCATCCCTTAGAGCACCTTGTGAATTTCTAGCTATTAAACTTAGTGCTTTTTCCTCTGCTTGAATATTCTCTTTTTCACATATATACGACATTCTATTGGCAATATCTTTTGATGACACTCTTTTAAAATCAAATCTTTGACATCTAGATAATATAGTTGCTGGTATTTTATGTGGCTCTGTTGTAGCTAATATAAAGATTACATATGATGGTGGCTCTTCTAGAGTTTTTAATAAGGCGTTAAAAGCTCCTTGAGATAACATATGAACCTCATCTATAATATAAACTTTATATTTTGCTTTTGAAGGAGTATATTTTACACTTTCTCTTAACTCTCTTATATCATCTACACTGTTATTTGATGCCGCATCTATTTCTACTATATCCATGATATTATCATTTAATGTATCTACACATATTTCACACTCATTACAAGGCTCTTCATCAATAGGATTTAGACAATTTACTGCTCTAGCAAATATCTTAGCTGTAGACGTTTTACCAGTACCTCTAGTTCCAGAAAATAAATATGCATGACCTATATTACTATTTCTTATCTGATTTTTTAAAGTTTTTACTATGTGTTCTTGTCCAACTACATCCTCAAATGTTTTTGGCCTATATACTCTATACAACGCTTTATGCATATTTACATCTCCTTCAAACTATTTTTACTTTATAAAAAAGTCTATTTATGATTTTTTCCAATCCAAATACATTTATATCATATATTTTATAATAAATAAAAATATTTGTTAATTATTTTTATGTACAAAAAAATCCCTCTTAAAGGGATTATTATATTTATATATAAATGCTGTACACCATCTATTGATTAATACTTCACAGACGTTACCAAAACAGTTAGCTCAACCTAGGCACTCCTATGTCACATGCAAGGAATCACTTACCGCTGCTTCCTTCCGGATCTGACGGGGTTCATGAGCTTACATTGCACAGGACCTAAGCATCAACACCACTTATTCTGGGCAGCTCTACAAAGTAAAAACCTCTAGATGGAATTCAATCCTGCTATAGCGGATTGCAGGTTACAGGGCACCGCTACCTCCCCATCTAGTACAGCAAAATTACAACCATATTTATTTGTTGGCGGAGAGAGTGGGATTTGAACCCACGATACGTTTTACCGCATACTCACTTTCCAGGCGAGCGCCTTCGACCCCTCGACCATCTCTCCTTAATGTTTGTTTCTAAGAGTCTTGAAAAATTCTTGCAAAATATGCGCACACTCGTCTTTAAGTATACCAAAGGTTACTTCAATATTATTATCTTTATAATAATCCATTTTAAACTCGTGTTGTTTTTCCATTTTTAAGTTTTTTATATGTTTAGATCCAATAATTATATTCTTTATTCTAGAATTAATTATAGCTCCACTACACATTATACACGGTTCCATAGTAACATACAAGTCACAATTTATAAGTCTCCATCCACCTAATACTTCAGAAGCTTGTTTTATAGCTAACATCTCAGCATGAGCTGTACTATCTTTTAATTCTTCTGTAAGATTATGTGCTCTAGCTATAATCTTATCATCCTTAACTATAACCGCTCCTATTGGAGTTTCTCCTTTATTATATGCCTTATATGCTTCTTTTAAAGCTTCTTCCATGTATAACGATTTCTCCATGATACCTCCTAAACATATAACACATTTATATTATCATAATTTTTATAATAATTCAACTCATTTGTTTAATTGAATTTTTTACCATTTTTACATATTTTAATGATTCGTTTCTCGTGAAACATTTCATTTTATTTATATATTAAAAATAGACAGACTTACAAGTCTATCTTTTTATATCCTTTTACTAATTTATATATTAGTAAAAAAAGATTACGTGGCTACGTGCTACTCTCCCAGGAGGTCGCCCCCCAAGTACCATCGCCGCTCAAGAGCTTAACTTCTGTGTTCGGAATGGGAACAGGTGTATCCTCTTTGCTATAATAACCACATAATCTTTATATTAAAGTATTAACTTTTGTTAGTACTTTCAAAACTGCAAACATTTAAGATATAACTTATATTGGTCAAGTCCTCGACCTATTAGTATCAGTAAGCTACATATGTTACCACACTTCCACCTCTGACCTATCAACCATGTAGTCTTCATGGGGTCTTAACCTTACGGTGGGAAATCTTATCTTGAAGTAGGCTTCGCGCTTAGATGCTTTCAGCGCTTATCCTTTCCGTACTTAGCTACCCAGCTATGCCCTTGGCAGAACAACTGGTACACCAGCGGTACGTCCATCCCGGTCCTCTCGTACTAAGGACAGGTCTCCTCAAATTTCCTACGCCTGCGACGGATAGGGACCGAACTGTCTCACGACGTTCTGAACCCAGCTCGCGTACCACTTTAATGGGCGAACAGCCCAACCCTTGGGACCTACTACAGCCCCAGGATGTGATGAGCCGACATCGAGGTGCCAAACCTCCCCGTCGATGTGGACTCTTGGGGGAGATCAGCCTGTTATCCCCAGGGTAGCTTTTATCCGTTGAGCGATGGCCCTTCCATGCGGTACCACCGGATCACTAAGTCCGACTTTCGTCCTTGCTCGACCTGTATGTCTTGCAATCAAGCTCTCTTCTGCCTTTACACTCTTCGTACGATTTCCGACCGTACTGAGAGAACCTTTGAGCGCCTCCGTTACTTTTTAGGAGGCGACCGCCCCAGTCAAACTGTCCACCTGACAGTGTCCCACTACCTGATTCAAGGCAGCTGGTTAGAATCCCAGTACTACAAGGGTGGTATCCCAAGGATGGCTCCACACAGACTGACGTCCATGCTTCATAGCCTCCCACCTATCCTGTACATGTAGCACCGAGACTCAATGTCAAGCTACAGTAAAGCTCCATGGGGTCTTTCCGTCCTGTCGCAGGTAACCGGCATCTTCACCGGTATTACAATTTCACCCAGTCTGTTGTTGAGACAGTGCCCAAATCGTTACGCCTTTCGTGCGGGTCGGAACTTACCCGACAAGGAATTTCGCTACCTTAGGACCGTTATAGTTACGGCCGCCGTTTACTGGGGCTTAAGTTCACTGCTTCGGTTGCCCTAACAGATCCCCTTAACCTTCCAGCACCGGGCAGGCGTCAGCTCCTATACATCGTCTTGCGACTTAGCAGAAACCTATGTTTTTGGTAAACAGTCGCTTGGGCCTATTCTCTGCGGCCATGTTTCCATGGCACCCCTTCTCCCTAAGTTACGGGGTCATTTTGCCGAGTTCCTTAACAACAGTTCTCTGGCTGGCCTTAGGATACTCTCCTCACCCACCTGTGTCGGTTTGCGGTACAGGCACCTTTAACCTCGATAGAGACTTTTCTCGACAGTGTGAAATCAGCTACTTCGCTACTAAATTTCGCTCCGCATCGTACCCCAGCATTATTCTAACGGATTTGCCTATTAGAACTGCCTCAATACTTGCCCGTACATAACCAACAGTACGGTTAGCTTATCCTTCTGTGTCATCCCATTTCTCAAACGGTTATTGGTGGTACAGGAATATCAACCTGTTGTCCATCACCTACGCCTTTCGGCCTCGGCTTAGGTCCTGACTAACCCAGGGCGGACGAACCTTCCCCTGGAAACCTTGGGTTTACGGCCTGTGGGATTCTCACCCACATCTCGCTACTCATGCCAACATTCTCACTTCTATACAGTCCACATCTCCTTACGGTAATGCTTCAATCCGTATAGAAAGCTCTCCTACCCATCATAAATGATGCCGTAGCTTCGGTAGTACGTTTTAGCCCCGGAAATTTTCGGCGCAGGATCACTCGACCAGTGAGCTATTACGCACTCTTTAAATGAGTGGCTGCTTCTAAGCCAACATCCTGGTTGTCTGTGCAATCCCACATCCTTTACCACTTAACGTACATTTAGGGACCTTAGCTGACGATCTGGGCTGTTGCCCTTTTGACTATGAATCTTATCACCCACAGTCTGACTCCCAAGTATAAGAATACGGCATTCGGAGTTTGATAGTCTTCGGTAAGTGCAATACCCCCTAGGACATTCAGTGCTCTACCTCCGCTTCTCTAAACCTTGAGGCTAGCCCTAAAGCTATTTCGGAGAGAACCAGCTATCTCCGGGCTCGATTGGAATTTCACCGCTATCCACAGGTCATCCCCGAGCTTTTCAACGCTCGTGGGTTCGGTCCTCCACGAAATTTTACTTTCGCTTCAACCTGCCCATGGATAGGTCGCCCGGTTTCGGGTCTACGTCAACTAACTAAACGCCCAGTTAAGACTCGCTTTCGCTACGGCTCCACACCTTAAGTGCTTAACCTTGCTAGGTAACGTAACTCGTTGGCCCGTTCTACAAAAAGTACGCAGTCACACAAGTAATGTGCTCCTACAGCTTGTAAGTGTAGGGTTTCAGGTTCTATTTCACTCCCCTCCCGGGGTTCTTTTCACCTTTCCCTCACGGTACTATACGCTATCGGTCACTAGGTAGTATTTAGGCTTGGAGGATGGTCCCTCCTGCTTCCCACAGGGTTTCACGTGTCCCGTGGTACTCTGGATCATATCTAGAGTCTTATTCTTTAAACTACGTGGCTTTTACACTTTATAGCGGAGCTTTCCAACTCTCTTCGTCTTGAATAAGTGATTCTGTTATGATATGTCCGCAACCCCAGTGAAGAAAACTTCACTGGTTTGGCCTGTTCCGCGTTCGCTCGCCGCTACTTACGGAATCGAATTTCTTTCTCTTCCTCCGGGTACTTAGATGTTTCAGTTCCCCGGGTTCCCCTCGCATAGCTATGTATTCACTATACGATACTTAGACATTACTCTAAGTGAGTTTCCTCATTCGGAAATCTTGGGATCAAAGTTTACGTGCAACTCCCCCAAGCTTATCGCAGCTTATCGCGTCCTTCATCGGCTCCTAGTGCCAAGGCATTCGCCCTACACCCTTAATAACTTGACCAGTTATCAAAGTTGATATTTTTAAAAGTTATCTTCTTTATATGATATATTTTTTAAGAAGTTTATCTTCTTCTTTTATAATGTCATATCACTAAATGTTATGCAGTTTTCAAAGTACTAATTTTGAGTTTTCATAAAGAACCCTCAAAATTAAACAGTAGGTTAATTCTCCCTAGAAAGGAGGTGATCCAGCCGCACCTTCCGATACGGCTACCTTGTTACGACTTCACCCCAGTTATTGATTTCACCTTCGACACTCGCTTCCCAAAAGGGTTAGCTAAGTGGCTTCGGGCGCCCCCAACTTCCGTGGTGTGACGGGCGGTGTGTACAAGACCCGGGAACGCATTCACCGCAGCATTCTGATCTGCGATTACTAGTAACTCCAGCTTCATGTAGGCGAGTTTCAGCCTACAATCCGAACTGAGAATGGCTTTAAGGGATTAGCTCGGCCTCACGACTTGGCTGCCCTCTGTACCACCCATTGTAGCACGTGTGTAGCCCTAAGCATAAGGGGCATGATGATTTGACGTCATCCCCACCTTCCTCCAGGTTATCCCTGGCAGTCCCTCTAGAGTGCCCAACTTAATGCTGGCAACTAAAGGCAAGGGTTGCGCTCGTTGCGGGACTTAACCCAACATCTCACGACACGAGCTGACGACAACCATGCACCACCTGTCACTTCTGTCCCCGAAGGGAAAAATGCGATTAGGCATCGGTCAAAAGGATGTCAAGCTTAGGTAAGGTTCTTCGCGTTGCTTCGAATTAAACCACATGCTCCGCTACTTGTGCGGGTCCCCGTCAATTCCTTTGAGTTTCACTCTTGCGAGCGTACTCCCCAGGCGGAGTACTTAATGCGTTAGCTGCGGCACCGAGGGGGGTAACCCCCGACACCTAGTACTCATCGTTTACGGCGTGGACTACCAGGGTATCTAATCCTGTTTGCTCCCCACGCTTTCGTGCCTCAGTGTCAGTTACAGTCCAGAAAGCCGCCTTCGCTACTGGTGTTCCTCCTAATATCTACGCATTTCACCGCTACACTAGGAATTCCACTTTCCTCTCCTGCACTCAAGTTTCCCAGTTTCAAGAGCTTACTACGGTTGAGCCGTAGCCTTTCACTCCTGACTTAAGAAACCACCTACGCACCCTTTACGCCCAGTAAATCCGGATAACGCTAGCCCCCTACGTATTACCGCGGCTGCTGGCACGTAGTTAGCCGGGGCTTCCTCCTCAAGTACCGTCATTATCTTCCTTGAGGACAGAGTTTTACGACCCGAAGGCCTTCATCACTCACGCGGCGTTGCTGCATCAGGCTTTCGCCCATTGTGCAATATTCCCCACTGCTGCCTCCCGTAGGAGTTTGGACCGTGTCTCAGTTCCAATGTGGCCGATCACCCTCTCAGGTCGGCTACTGATCGTCGCCTTGGTAAGCCGTTACCTTACCAACTAGCTAATCAGACGCGGGTCCATCTCATACCGCCGGAGCTTTGATAAGAAATCCATGTGAATCTCTTATATTATCCTGTATTAGCATACCTTTCGGTATGTTATCCATGTGTATGAGGCAGGTTACCCACGCGTTACTCACCCGTCCGCCGCTCTTCTCCGAAGAGAATCGCTCGACTTGCATGTGTTAGGCACGCCGCCAGCGTTCATCCTGAGCCAGGATCAAACTCTCAAATAAAAGTTGTCCAACTGCTCAGCTAATCATTATCTGAATATCTGGCTTGGTTTGTTTGTTGTTTCAGTTTAATTCTTAAAGAATTAATTTATTGTTAACCTACTGTTTAATTTTCAAAGTTCTTTTGCTTGTTTCAGCTTCTTTATTCTATCAAAGCTGTTTTTCTTTGTCAACAACTTTTTTTCAAAAGTTGTTTGTTGACGTTTTGTCCCTGTCTCAAGGACAAGTAATACTATATCATCGTATTAATTAAGAGTCAATACTTTTTCTCAAAGTTTTTTTAATTATTTTATTTTTATTTATTAAAATCAACGTAAACACTGATAATACATAACTATGAAGAATAAATAACTATGAAAAATATTTTTAATTCTTCATAGTTATTTTTATTATTTTATAAGCTTATTAAATATTTGCTCAAAAATTATAGAATTTGTATAAATTATTATTCCAAAACCAATTACTGTGTACAAGAATATTATCTGCCCCCAATAACTACTAAATAAATTAATTAGCAAAAATGGGCTTAAATTTAAAATTACCATTATTACTGTATAAGGCAAGTTTTGTATAGATATAAGAGCAGAATTTATCATAGTATTTTTTATAGTGTTTTCAAACTTAGATATTATAGGAAATACATATGTTAATGTAAAAGTGTACATTATGCCTATTATAGTAAATATACACTGTAAAACCTTACTTACCGATTCATGTGAAACTAGTCTAGACATATAAAAATCAAACAGCAATACTCCCCCTATTATTAACATAATCGACCATACTATCGTGCTAGTTTTAAAGTTTTCTTTAAAACTTCTAATAAATTCTTTTACTATGTATGTTTCTTCATCTTTTATCATCTTCATTGCAACAGAATACACCGCTGTAATTGATGCTCCTATTGTTACAATCGGTAAGCATGATATTATACATAGCAAGTTAAGTATAACTATATCTGTTATTTTTTCTAAAATTTCAAAAAACTTGTTATCATAACTGAATAAATTATACATAAAAACTATCATTCCTTTCGCTGTGCTCAAGGCACAAAATTGGATGAAAAATGGTATAATACATACATTTTTCGTTAATAAATCTAATAAGTAAGTAAATATACTACAGAGCACGGCGGGGTAAGTGAGAAAAGTGCCTATCGGCAAATCCGCATAAAAACTTGTGCCGAATATCTATCTAAGTACAAATAATTGTGCCATGAGCACGTAAGTTAATCTTTGTTTTAGCAAAGACCGTTAAAAAACTAGGATATTCAGTCAATGTTTACTTACTTAATTTTTTATTTAAGGTGATAAAATGCTTAAAATTGTTCATCCAGTATGTTGTGGTATTGATGTTCACAAAAAATTTATAGTAGCTACAATTGCTTCTACTAATTCTAAAAATATCACAACATATAAAACTAAAAACTTTCAAACATTTACCCATAATTTAATTGAATTCAAAAACTGGTTATTAAGTAACAATTGTACTGAAATATGCATGGAAAGTACCGGTAAATACTGGTTACCAATCTATAACATTCTTGAAGATACTTGTAATATTACACTTGCAAATCCTAAATTTATAAAAAATATTCCTGGTAAAAAAACTGATAAACGTGATTCTTTATGGATTACAGATTTACACAAGCATGGTCTAGTTAGGGGGAGTTTTATTCCTCCAAAACAAATCAGAGAACTTAGAGATTTAATGAGATACAGAAGTAAATTAGTTAATTTTCGTTCTAGTGAAAAAAACAGAATTCAAAATTCATTAACTGTATCTAACTTAATGATTTCTAGCGTTGTATCTGATACATTTGGTAAATCTTCTTCAGCTATTATTAAATATGCATTGGATCATCCCGAAAAGCTGAATATTGATTATACTGAATTTCTTCATGCTAGACTACTACCTAAAGCTGAAGAAATAAATCTATCTATGCAAGGCAATATATCTAAAGAGCAATCAAGCAAAATGAGAGTTTCATTTAACCATTTTGACTATATAAATAATTGTTTGACCCAACTAGATAATGTAATTTCTATCATTTCTTCAGACTACCAGGATCAAATATCTTTACTTTCTTCCGTACCAGGAATTACACCTAAGTCTGCCGTAGGCATAATTTCTGAAATAGGTGTTGATATGTCTAAATTTGATACATCAAAGCACCTTTGTTCTTGGGCAGGATTAACGCCTCAGAACAATGAAAGTGCAGGAAAAAAGAAAAGTGTTCGTATAAGTCGTGCCGGTTTATATTTAAAACCTTTGCTTGTTCAATGTGCCAATGCAGCTATTAAAGATAAATCATGTCCTTACTTTAAATATAGATATGAATCTATTAAAAAAAGACGTGGACATAAGAGAGCTATAATAGCTATTTCAAGAATGCTACTTACTTGTTGTTACAATATGTTACTAAATAATAAAGAATTTAATTCTTCATTATACGATTCTTACTTAAGTGATTGTGTAAATCAAACTAAATCTATAGATAGGATGATTAAATATCTACAAACTCAAGGATTTGTAGTTCAAACACAAGTTGAAGAATCACTTGGAATTACATGATAATTAACCAGTAAATCAATTTTCCACAAACTCCGTTTTTATTTTTTTTAATATTTAAAGGGAGTTATTTAGTGTGCAATCCCTTCGGGTATCTTTTTTCAAGTTAACCCTTCCTCTTATTTATAAAGTATATTAAATAAAACTGCCATATTCATGATTATAGCAGTTTATTTTATATTTTTATTAATTTGTTATTATTTTACCAGTTTCATTGTCAAATATATGGACTTTTTCCATGTCAAATTTAAACTTTACTTTATCTCCTACTCTTGCTGATGTTGTGGCTTTTACTTTTGCAGTCATAGGTGATTGTTCTATATTAAAGTATAAGTACACTTCTGATCCTAGTAATTCATATACACTTATACTCGTTTCAATTTCTCTTCCTGTACTTTTTTCATTTAATTCAGCTAAATCATGTACGTTTTCTGGACGTATACCCATACATATTACTTTATTTACATATCCACCTTCTACTAATGATTTGGCCTTAGCTTCTGGTAATACTAATTCATGTTCACCTATTTTTAGTGTAACTTCTTCATTATTTTGACATACTATTGCATCTAAGAAGTTCATTTGTGGTGAACCTATAAATCCAGCAACAAATTTATTTTTTGGTGCATTGTATAAGTTTTGTGGTGTATCAACTTGTTGAACTATACCATCTTTCATTACTACAATTTTAGTACCAAGAGTCATAGCTTCTGTTTGGTCATGTGTCACATATATCATAGTTGCTCCTAATCTTTCATGTAACTTAGATATTTCTGTACGCATTTGAACTCTTAATTTGGCATCAAGATTCGATAAAGGTTCATCCATTAAGAATACTTTTGGTTCACGAACTATTGCCCTTCCCATGGCAACCCTTTGTCTTTGTCCACCTGATAATGCTTTTGGTTTACGCTCTAATAAATTTTCAAGGTCTAATATTTTAGCCGCATATTTCACTTTTTCATCTATTATTTCTTTTGGAACTTTTTTTAATTTTAGTCCAAAAGCCATATTATCATATACACTTAAGTGTGGGTACAATGCATAACTCTGAAATACCATTGCTATGTCTCTATCTTTAGCCTCCACATCATTTACTACTCTATCATCTATTTTTAAAGTGCCTTTGCTTATATCTTCTAATCCAGCTATCATTCTTAATGTTGTAGATTTGCCACAACCAGATGGACCTACAAATATTATAAAGTCTTTGTCTTCTATTTTTAAATTAAAATCTTTTACAGCTTCAAAACCATTCGGATATATTTTACTTATATTTTGTAATGATAAGCTTGCCATTTTTTAATCCCCCTCATATACTTAATGGTACTAAAATTATCTATTTAATTCTGAAGTTGACTCTCTCTCAATTAATTCCCCTTGGAAAACTCTATGCTGATTTTTTGTCTTCTTATTAATTAAATCAAATAAGATTTTAGTAGTTTCTCTTGCCATCTCTTCCACAGGCTGACGTATAGTAGTAATGGAAGGATTATAATAATATGTGATATCTAATCCATCAAATCCTACAATAGAATAATCTTGCGGAATTCTTTTTCCACTTTCTAATATGGCTTTACTTGCTCCAATTGCCATACTATCAGAAATAGAATAAACCGCTGTAAACGCTTCCCCTGATGCTAAGAGCTCTTTCATAAGTTTATATCCATTTTCTATAATTTGAATGTTTTCATTATCATTAATATGTCTAATTAAATTTTCATTTATAGGTATATTCCTCTTGATTAAGGCATTACGATAACCTTGTATACGTAATCTACTAATACTTTGGTCACTTTTACCCGCAGCTAAAATTGCAATTTTTGTATGTCCTTGGTCACATAGGAAATTAACTACTTTTTCACTTTCATTTTTATCATCTACACATACTGAGGAATATAAATTTTTATCTACATCACCTGCTATAGCTATTGTACTTAAAACAAAAGGTATATTGATTTCTTTTAGTTTCACTTCTTGATGAGAGAAATTTCCTCCTAAAAATACAATTCCCTTTAACCTTTTTTCTTTTATTAATTCTAAAGCTACTTCAACTTCATCTTGATCTGAATCAACTCTATGTAGTATAAAGGAATATTTTCTGTCTTGTATCTCTTCTTCAAATACTTTTATCATGTTTTGAAAAAACGGGTTGTCTATACCCTTTATTAATACAGCTATGGTTTTAGTATCTAAAAGTTTTAAATTTCTAGCACTTTTGTTAGGAACAAAATTACTTTCTTTTATAACTTCCATTATCATAACTCTGGTTTCTTCACTTATGTCAGGATGATTGTTAATGGCTCTTGAAACTGTGCTTACTCCGACACCACATTTCTTAGCTATATCTTTAATTGTAATTGCCTTCATATTAACACTATCCTTTCATTATTGTATTTTGCTATATCAGTTTATCACATAATAGACATTAAAGTTATATTCTTGCATATAATTTAGTTAACATCTTTATTTTCTTTATCATTTTCTTAGAAAAACATTCTTTCTGCATCCTCCATTTCCAGTTATCACCTAGAGTTGAAGGCGTGTTTATTCTTGCTTCTGATCCTAAACCTAGATAATCTTGAACTGGTATTATACAAGTGTCCGCTACACTTCTCATGGCCAAACATATAAAGTCCCAATGTATAGCATTATCACGAGTATATCTGTTATTCATATAATTAATAGACATTCTTTTATCTTCTTTACTGATTTCTTTATACCATCCGCAAATAGTGTTATTGTCATGTGTTCCAGTATAAACTATACAATTGTTATTATAGTTATGAGGTAGGTAATCACTATCCTCCCTTGAATCAAATGCAAACTGCAGTATTTTCATACCAGGATATCCTGTATCTTTAAGAAGTTGTTGTACACTTTCTGTTAAAAATCCTAAATCTTCTGCTATAATGTCTACATTTCCTAATTTTTCTTTTAAATATTTGAACAACTCTATACCAGGTCCTTTTTCCCATGTTCCATTTACTGCTGTTAAGTCTCCATATGGTATAGAATAATATTCGTCAAAACCTCTAAAATGGTCTATTCTTACAATATCATATAACTCAAATGATTGTTTTATTCTTTTTATCCACCACTCATAATCTGTAAACTTATGATATTGCCAATCATACAAGGGATTTCCCCATAATTGACCTGTCTCACAGAAACTATCTGGTGGACAACCTGCAACAGCCGTTGGCATACAATCTTTATCTAATTGAAATAATTCTGGGTTAGCCCATGTATCTGAGCTATCTAATGATACATATATTGGAATATCTCCAATAATGGAAATTCCTTTTTTATTTGCATAAGCTTTTAATTTGTTCCATTGTTCAAAAAATAAGTATTGTAAATACTTATAGAATTCAATTTCTTCATGCAATTTTTTTTCATATTCTAATAAGGATTCTTCTTTTCTTTCTCTTATGTCTTTATTCCATTTTATCCATGACTTTCCATAGTAAGAATCTTTTATAGCCATATATAGTGCATAGTCATGTAACCACCATTTATTTTTCTCGCAATATGCATTGAATTTTTTATTTAATCCTATATTACTTCTTTTATATGCTACTTTTAATATTTTAAATCTTGATAAATAAATCTTCTCATAGTCAATAGACTCTTTATTATCTCCCCAATCATAACTGTTACACTCCTCATTAGACAATAAATTTTCTTTAACTAGTTCATCTAAGTCTATAAAATATGGATTACCTGCAAAAGTAGAGAATGATTGATATGGAGAGTCACCATATCCAGTAGGCCCAAGAGGCAGAATTTGCCATAAACTTTGACTTGCATCATGTAACATATCTATAAAATCATAAGCTTCTTTTGAGAAAGCCCCTATACCATATTTAGATGGTAAACTTGCAACAGGTAATAACATTCCACTTTTTCTCATGATGTCCCTCCTATAATACTTTTTGTTATCCTTTTACAGCTCCAGCAACAACACCTTCTATAATGTGTTTTTGACAAGCTAAATAGAAAACTATTATTGGGATAATCGCTAATACAAGCATAGCCATCATAGCTCCCATATCTCTATTTCCATTTGATCCTACAAGCATTTGTATCACTACTGGAATTGTCTTATATTTTGTAGATAAACCAATAACTAAATATGGTAATAAGTAATCATTCCATATCCACATTGCATTTAGTATAGCAACTGTTATAGATGTTGGTTTTAATATTGGTAATACTATATAGAAGTAAGTTTGTAATGGATTACAACCATCTATCATAGCCGCTTCTTCTATTTCTAATGGTATGGATTTTATAAATCCACTAAACATAAATACTGATAATCCTGACCCAAATCCCAGATATAATGCAATCATACCTATTGGGTTTGATAAGTTTAGTCCATCTGCCAATTTTACCATTGGGAACATTACCATTTGGAATGGCACTATCATCGAGAATACAAATAAATAATAAATAGCACTTGTTAATTTACTTTTTACTCTTGTTATATAATAAGCCGTCATAGATGTAAAGAATATTATTACTACAACAGATCCTATTGTTATAAAGAATGACCATCCTATAGCGCTTAAGAATCCTGTTCTTTCTAACCCATTAATATAGTTTGTAATTCCCACAAATGTTTCTGGTGTAGGAAATGAAAATGGATTATCACTTATAAAAAACTTACCTTTAAATGAGTTTATAACTATAAATAAAATAGGAGCTAAAAAAATTACTACTAATGCACAAAGTATTAAAAATATAATACTATTTCCCTTGCTTTTTTTTCTTGGAACTGCGTTTTGCATTAATGTTCTACCTCCTTCTTTCTTGTATAATATAGTTGAGTAAGAGCAATAAGGGCTACTATGACAAAGAACATAACTGCCTTGGCCTGTCCCACACCTTCAAAATTGTTCCTTCCATAGAATGAATTTACTATATTTAATGCTAACATCTCAGTTTTATGCATAGGTGCCCCATTAGTCAACGCTAAGTTTTGATCATATAACTTAAAACTGTTTGATAACGTTAGAAAGAGACAAATTGTTATAGATGGCATTACCATCGGTACTGTTACATGTCTTAATGTTTGCCATTTTGTTGCTCCATCAATTTTTGATGCTTCTATTAATTCTGTTGGTACATTTTGAAGACCTGCGATATATATAATCATCATATACCCTATCATTTGCCAGTTCATCAATAATATTAATCCAATAAGTCCATACTTTTCATTAGCAACTAAAGTTGTTCCATAGTTTGCTAAAACAGCATTTATCATGGATTGCCAAGTATAACCTAATACTATACCGCCTATTAAGTTAGGCATGAAAAATACTGTACGGAAAAAGTTGGTTCCTTTTATCTTCTTTGTTAATAAGTAAGCAAGTGTAAATGCAATTATATTAACTGTTACTATAGATATAATGGTAAAGAAAGTTGTGAAACCAAATGATTCTATAAATCTTTGACTTGGTTCAAATGCCGTTATATAATTTTGTATACCTACAAATTTTGCATTACTCACTGTAGTAAAATCACAAAATGATAAATATAATCCTGTTATGAATGGGATTATAAATGCAATAGAAAATGCAATCACTGTTGGTAATAAAAATACAGCGAAATATTTTTTCAATGTTTTTTGCATACTATACCTCCTATTATTAATAAAAAGTAAGTGCTATAAAATCATCTTGGTTAAATAAAAAGCTTAGTTCATAAATATTATTACCTTCATCACTTAACTAGTACTTAATCCTTTTTTTGTTTAACGGTAATATACTGTTATTTATGGCTAAGCCTTTTCTATCTTGAATTAATTTAATTTTACTATCTTTAAAATAGGGCTAGATTATTATTTTATTAATAATAACCTAGCAATTTTAAAAAACACACTTACAAATATTTAGTGGTCTATTAGTTGTTATTATTTAGCTGCTTCTTTTTCACTAGCCCATTCATCAACTACTAACTTCTTAACATCTTCCCATTTCATATTTCCATTAGCATACTCAAGTAAAGCTGCTCCAAAGTCATCTTTAAATGTTTGGCTTGGGAATGAAACAAAGTTCCAGTCTACATTGTATAAATCTTTATTTTCTAAGTATCTTAACACTTCTTGAGCTAAAGGATCTTGTGGAGTTTCATCATCCTTAAATGTATCAAATGGAGCTATAAATCCTAATTCTTCTGTTACATGTTTTTTACCAGTATCAGAAGTGAATAACCACTCAATGAAAGCTATAGATGCTTTTTGGTCAGCTTCTGAAGCTTTGTTGTTTATAGAGAAGAAGTTTTCAGTTCCTATACAAAGACCTTGTTTTTCTTCACCTTTAACACCAGTATATATAGGCATGAATTTAACATCTTCTTCTTTAACAGTATTTCCTTCAACTTCTGCTATTTGTCCCCATCCCCAGTTACCATTTTGAACCATAGCTGCTTTACCTAATGCAAATTCCGCCATTGAATCAGATACTGTTTTACTTCCTAATAAAGTAGGAGCACAAGTAGAGTTGTTTATGTATAAATCAAATATGTTTTTGTATTGATCAGCATAAGTAAAGTCTATCTTATCTGAATCAGTTACATCTTTATCTTTGTATTCATAATATATTGGTAAGTTAGCTAAGTGAGTTTGCCATCTCCAATCTTCACCAGGAGTTAATGATGTAGAAGCAAATACACCATCTATTCCTAATTTATCTTTTTTAGCTTGCATATCTTCTACTACTTCTTTTAATTTATCATATTTATTTATTTCATCCATAGATTTAGCTTTTGCACCATCTAATTTAAAATATTTTTCCATTATCGCATTGTTATATATTATTCCGTATCCTTCTTCAACGTAAGGTATACCATATACTCCTTCTCCATCTTTGACTGCCATATCTTCGTTTAATAAGTGCTTATATAATTCTGTATCTTTTAAATCAAGACAATAATCTTTCCATGATTGATATCCTACTGGCCCATTTATTTGGAATAGTGTTGGAGCATCTTCTTTAGCTATTTCTGATTTTAAAGTTTGTTCATAAGTACCACTTGCAGCTGTAACTACTTTTACTTTTACGCCCGTTTCTTTTTCATAATCTTCAGCTATTTTTTTCCACTGTTCTTCCTGCTCTGGTTTGAAGCTTAAGTAGTATACTGAACCTTTCTCATCGTCTTTAGAGCCATCATTAGTAGACGAACAACCCGTTAATGCTACAGTTGCCATAACTGCAGATAAAGCAATTGTTAAATACTTTTTAAGTTTTATCATGATATTTCCCCCTCATATATTTTTATTTTACCTCCGGAAAGGTTTCCGATAACGTTTCCGAAATAACGTTTTCCCTTCCCAGTAATAAAATAGTAACACCCATTTTTCTAAAAATCAATAATTTTGTGATATATTTTTAATTATATAAAATCAGCTATATATACATATAAATTTATATTATATTGTTAGTATAACTGCTGACTTTCTATCTTAATTTCCAAATATCATTATTATATTCTGTAATAGTTCTATCAGAAGAAAAATAACCAGCTTTACTAATATTAACTAACATTCTCTTCGACCATTTCTCTCTATCTTCATATTCTTTAAATGACTCTTCTTTTTTATCACAATATGATTGGAAATCTAATAATCCCATAAACCAGTCTTTTCTCATTACTTCTTTATATAGTCTTATAAGATTTTCTTTACATCCAATATTCATAAGATCATCACTAACAATAAAATCTACCACTTCTTTTATATTCTTATTTTTTATATAGAGATCAAGAGGGTCATAGTCTCCACATTCATAATGTTTAATTACATTGTCACTACTTTCTCCAAATATAAATATATTTTCATCTCCAACAAGTTCATGTATTTCTACATTAGCACCATCTTCTGTTCCAAGCGTTAATGCACCATTTAACATAAACTTCATGTTTCCTGTTCCACTTGCCTCTTTTGATGCTAATGATATTTGCTCTGATATATCACATGCAGGTATTAATTTTTCAGCTGCAGTTACATTATAATTTTCTACCATTATAACCTTTAAATATTTGCTCACTTCTTTGTCATTGTCTATAAGTTCTTGTAAGCATAAAATTAAATGTATTATATCTTTTGCTATCGTATAAGCAGGAGCTGCTTTTGCGCCAAATATAACAGTTATAGGTGTTGTTGGTATATTTCCTTTTTTAATTTGTAAATATTTATAAATTACATATAAAGCATTCATCTGTTGTCTCTTATACTCATGTAACCTTTTTATTTGAATATCAAATATAGAATTTTCATCAATTTCTACATTTTGAACTTTTTTAAGATAATTTTTAAGCCTTATCTTATTCTCCTGTTTAATATCTAATAACTTTTGAAGAACTTCCTTGTCATCAACATATTTAATTAGGCCTTGTAATTTTTCTGCATCAAATTTAAATTCATTTCCTATTAACTCTTCTATCAACTTAGTTAATTTAGGGTTACAATGAATTAACCATCTTCTAATTGTTATGCCATTTGTTTTGTTATTAAATTTCTCAGAATATATTTTATAAAAGTTATTTAATTCATTATTTTTTAATATATCAGTATGAAGTGATGCTACTCCATTTACACTAAATGTATAATGTATATCTATATGAGCCATATGAACATTTTTATTTTTATCTATTATGTATAAAGATTTATCATCATATTTAGCTCTAACTTTTTTATCTAATTCTTTAATTATTGGTACAAGCTGTGGAACAGCTTTTTCTAAATATGCTATAGGCCACTTTTCTAATGCTTCTGCTAATATAGTATGATTAGTGTAAGCACATGTTTTAGATACTATTTCTATAGATTCATCCATTTCAATTCCTTTTTCAACTAAAAGACGTATAAGTTCAGGAATAACCATAGTTGGGTGAGTATCATTTATTTGTATTACAGCATAATCATATAAATCATGAAGGTTAGATCCCTTTGTGATACATTCATCTAATATAAACCTAGCTCCATTACTAACCATAAAATATTGTTGGTAAATACGAAGAAGGTGTCCTTTTTCATCACTATCATCTGGATATAAGAATAAAGTAAGATTTTTCTTAATATCTTCTTTATCAAAATTAATTCCGTCATTTACTATAGTTTCATCAACTGTTTCAACATCAAATAAATGAAGTTTATTCGTTGTATTATTATACCCGGTTATATTTATATCATATAGCCTAGACTTTAATGAAAATCCATGAAAATCAATATCATAAGTTACATTTGTTTTTTTCAACCAACTATGTTTTTCAATCCATTCATTTATCTCTTCACTTTGTAAATTATTTTTAAATACTTGTTTAAATAAACCAAAATGGTAATTTAATCCTATTCCATCTCCTGGAAGACCTAAAGTAGCTATAGAATCTAAAAAACATGCAGCTAATCTTCCAAGTCCACCATTTCCCAAAGATGGTTCCGGCTCTACTTCTTCTATCTCAAATATGCTTTTTCCATTGTTATTTAGAGTTTCTTTAACTTCATCATAAATACCTAAATTTATTAAGTTATTAGATAATAACTTTCCAATTAAAAATTCTGCTGAGATATAATATAGCTTTTTTTTACCTTGCTTTTCATTTACCTTATTTTCCCCAAACTCTTGCACCATTTCTAATAGAGCATAGTAAATTTCTTCATTTGAGCAATATGAAATGTCTTTATTACACTTAGACTTCAATATTTGAGATAAATTCACAGATATTCTCTCCCTCCTGATTCTATATATATTTATTGGAAACGTTTTCGGTAACGTTGCCATAAAACTCAAAGCTATGCCCTATATAGTTTGAATTCTATAATTAATATTATTTATAAATTTTTAGAATCATCTTTTTAAAGTTATTATAGTTTATAAATTTTGCTTTTACAACCATATTTATTCTATAAATTTATTTATTTATTATTTTTTATTTTAATAATACTATTCTATATTATATGATGTAAGTTTTATTTATCTTATATATATTATTTATACATAAATTATAATAAAAAAGACATACCTATTTAGTATGCCTATAAATATCTTTTAATAATAAAAAAAGATTACGTGGCTACGTGCTACTCTCCCAGGAGGTCGCCCCCCAAGTACCATCGCCGCTCAAGAGCTTAACTTCTGTGTTCGGAATGGGAACAGGTGTATCCTCTTTGCTATAATAACCACATAATCTTTATATTAAAGTATTAACTTTTGTTAGTACTTTCAAAACTACAAACATTTAAGATATAACTTATATTGGTCAAGTCCTCGACCTATTAGTATCAGTAAGCTACATATGTTACCACACTTCCACCTCTGACCTATCAACCATGTAGTCTTCATGGGGTCTTAACCTTACGGTGGGAAATCTTATCTTGAAGTAGGCTTCGCGCTTAGATGCTTTCAGCGCTTATCCTTTCCGTACTTAGCTACCCAGCTATGCCCTTGGCAGAACAACTGGTACACCAGCGGTACGTCCATCCCGGTCCTCTCGTACTAAGGACAGGTCTCCTCAAATTTCCTACGCCTGCGACGGATAGGGACCGAACTGTCTCACGACGTTCTGAACCCAGCTCGCGTACCACTTTAATGGGCGAACAGCCCAACCCTTGGGACCTACTACAGCCCCAGGATGTGATGAGCCGACATCGAGGTGCCAAACCTCCCCGTCGATGTGGACTCTTGGGGGAGATCAGCCTGTTATCCCCAGGGTAGCTTTTATCCGTTGAGCGATGGCCCTTCCATGCGGTACCACCGGATCACTAAGTCCGACTTTCGTCCTTGCTCGACCTGTATGTCTTGCAATCAAGCTCTCTTCTGCCTTTACACTCTTCGTACGATTTCCGACCGTACTGAGAGAACCTTTGAGCGCCTCCGTTACTTTTTAGGAGGCGACCGCCCCAGTCAAACTGTCCACCTGACAGTGTCCCACTACCTGATTCAAGGCAGCTGGTTAGAATCCCAGTACTACAAGGGTGGTATCCCAAGGATGGCTCCACACAGACTGACGTCCATGCTTCATAGCCTCCCACCTATCCTGTACATGTAGCACCGAGACTCAATGTCAAGCTACAGTAAAGCTCCATGGGGTCTTTCCGTCCTGTCGCAGGTAACCGGCATCTTCACCGGTATTACAATTTCACCCAGTCTGTTGTTGAGACAGTGCCCAAATCGTTACGCCTTTCGTGCGGGTCGGAACTTACCCGACAAGGAATTTCGCTACCTTAGGACCGTTATAGTTACGGCCGCCGTTTACTGGGGCTTAAGTTCACTGCTTCGGTTGCCCTAACAGATCCCCTTAACCTTCCAGCACCGGGCAGGCGTCAGCTCCTATACATCGTCTTGCGACTTAGCAGAAACCTATGTTTTTGGTAAACAGTCGCTTGGGCCTATTCTCTGCGGCCATGTTTCCATGGCACCCCTTCTCCCTAAGTTACGGGGTCATTTTGCCGAGTTCCTTAACAACAGTTCTCTGGCTGGCCTTAGGATACTCTCCTCACCCACCTGTGTCGGTTTACGGTACAGGCACCTTTAACCTCGATAGAGACTTTTCTCGACAGTGTGAAATCAGCTACTTCGCTACTAAATTTCGCTCCGCATCGTACCCCAGCATTATTCTAACGGATTTGCCTATTAGAACTGCCTCAATACTTGCCCGTACATAACCAACAGTACGGTTAGCTTATCCTTCTGTGTCATCCCATTTCTCAAACGGTTATTGGTGGTACAGGAATATCAACCTGTTGTCCATCACCTACGCCTTTCGGCCTCGGCTTAGGTCCTGACTAACCCAGGGCGGACGAACCTTCCCCTGGAAACCTTGGGTTTACGGCCTGTGGGATTCTCACCCACATCTCGCTACTCATGCCAACATTCTCACTTCTATACAGTCCACATCTCCTTACGGTAATGCTTCAATCCGTATAGAAAGCTCTCCTACCCATCATAAATGATGCCGTAGCTTCGGTAGTACGTTTTAGCCCCGGAAATTTTCGGCGCAGGATCACTCGACCAGTGAGCTATTACGCACTCTTTAAATGAGTGGCTGCTTCTAAGCCAACATCCTGGTTGTCTGTGCAATCCCACATCCTTTACCACTTAACGTACATTTAGGGACCTTAGCTGACGATCTGGGCTGTTGCCCTTTTGACTATGAATCTTATCACCCACAGTCTGACTCCCAAGCATAAGAATACGGTATTCGGAGTTTGATAGTCTTCGGTAAGTGCAATACCCCCTAGGACATTCAGTGCTCTACCCCCGTTTCTCTAAATCTTGAGGCTAGCCCTAAAGCTATTTCGGAGAGAACCAGCTATCTCCGGGCTCGATTGGAATTTCACCGCTATCCACAGGTCATCCCCGAGCTTTTCAACGCTCGTGGGTTCGGTCCTCCACGAAATTTTACTTTCGCTTCAACCTGCCCATGGATAGGTCGCCCGGTTTCGGGTCTACGTCAACTAACTAAACGCCCAGTTAAGACTCGCTTTCGCTACGGCTCCACACCTTAAGTGCTTAACCTTGCTAGTTAACGTAACTCGTTGGCCCGTTCTACAAAAAGTACGCAGTCACACAAGTAATGTGCTCCTACAGCTTGTAAGTGTAGGGTTTCAGGTTCTATTTCACTCCCCTCCCGGGGTTCTTTTCACCTTTCCCTCACGGTACTATACGCTATCGGTCACTAGGTAGTATTTAGGCTTGGAGGATGGTCCCTCCTGCTTCCCACAGGGTTTCACGTGTCCCGTGGTACTCTGGATCATATCTAGAGTCTTATTCTTTAAATTACGTGGCTTTTACACTTTATAGCGGAGCTTTCCAACTCTCTTCGTCTTGAATAAGTGATTCTGTTATGATATGTCCGCAACCCCAACAAAGAAAACTTTATTGGTTTGGCCTGTTCCGCGTTCGCTCGCCGCTACTTACGGAATCGAATTTCTTTCTCTTCCTCCAGGTACTTAGATGTTTCAGTTCCCCGGGTTCCCCTGGCATGACTATGTATTCATCATACCATACTTAGACATTACTCTAAGTGAGTTTCCTCATTCGGAAATCTTGGGATCAAAGTTTACGTGCAACTCCCCCAAGCTTATCGCAGCTTATCGCGTCCTTCATCGGCTCCTAGTGCCAAGGCATTCGCCCTACACCCTTAATAACTTGACCAGTTATCAAAGTTTGATATTTTTAAAAGTTATCTTCTTTATATGATATATTTTTCAAGAAGTTTATCTTCTTCTTTTATAATGTCATATCACTAAATGTTATGCAGTTTTCAAAGTACTAGGTACTTAATAAATAAGTACAAATGGTGGAGATAAACGGGATCGAACCGTTGACCCCCTGCGTGCAAGGCAGGTGCTCTCCCAGCTGAGCTATACCCCCATATATTTTTCAACAAAATATATTATAATTACTTTGTCGAATCTTATCAATATTTTTTTGTAAGAGTTAAAGAACTCTCAAAATTAAACAGTAGGTTAATTCTCCCTAGAAAGGAGGTGATCCAGCCGCACCTTCCGATACGGCTACCTTGTTACGACTTCACCCCAGTTATTGATTTCACCTTCGACACTCGCTTCCCAAAAGGGTTAGCTAAGTGGCTTCGGGCGCCCCCAACTTCCGTGGTGTGACGGGCGGTGTGTACAAGACCCGGGAACGCATTCACCGCAGCATTCTGATCTGCGATTACTAGTAACTCCAGCTTCATGTAGGCGAGTTTCAGCCTACAATCCGAACTGAGAATGGCTTTAAGGGATTAGCTCGGCCTCACGACTTGGCTGCCCTCTGTACCACCCATTGTAGCACGTGTGTAGCCCTAAGCATAAGGGGCATGATGATTTGACGTCATCCCCACCTTCCTCCAGGTTATCCCTGGCAGTCCCTCTAGAGTGCCCAACTTAATGCTGGCAACTAAAGACAAGGGTTGCGCTCGTTGCGGGACTTAACCCAACATCTCACGACACGAGCTGACGACAACCATGCACCACCTGTCACTTTTGTCCCCGAAGGGAAAAATGCGATTAGGCATCGGTCAAAAGGATGTCAAGCTTAGGTAAGGTTCTTCGCGTTGCTTCGAATTAAACCACATGCTCCGCTACTTGTGCGGGTCCCCGTCAATTCCTTTGAGTTTCACTCTTGCGAGCGTACTCCCCAGGCGGAGTACTTAATGCGTTAGCTGCGGCACCGAGGGGGGTAACCCCCGACACCTAGTACTCATCGTTTACGGCGTGGACTACCAGGGTATCTAATCCTGTTTGCTCCCCACGCTTTCGTGCCTCAGTGTCAGTTACAGTCCAGAAAGCCGCCTTCGCTACTGGTGTTCCTCCTAATATCTACGCATTTCACCGCTACACTAGGAATTCCACTTTCCTCTCCTGCACTCAAGTTTCCCAGTTTCAAGAGCTTACTACGGTTGAGCCGTAGCCTTTCACTCCTGACTTAAGAAACCACCTACGCACCCTTTACGCCCAGTAAATCCGGATAACGCTAGCCCCCTACGTATTACCGCGGCTGCTGGCACGTAGTTAGCCGGGGCTTCCTCCTCAAGTACCGTCATTATCTTCCTTGAGGACAGAGTTTTACGACCCGAAGGCCTTCATCACTCACGCGGCGTTGCTGCATCAGGCTTTCGCCCATTGTGCAATATTCCCCACTGCTGCCTCCCGTAGGAGTTTGGACCGTGTCTCAGTTCCAATGTGGCCGATCACCCTCTCAGGTCGGCTACTGATCGTCGCCTTGGTAAGCCGTTACCTTACCAACTAGCTAATCAGACGCGGGTCCATCTCATACCGCCGGAGCTTTGATAAGAAATCCATGTGAATCTCTTATATTATCCTGTATTAGCATACCTTTCGGTATGTTATCCATGTGTATGAGGCAGGTTACCCACGCGTTACTCACCCGTCCGCCGCTCTTCTCCGAAGAGAATCGCTCGACTTGCATGTGTTAGGCACGCCGCCAGCGTTCATCCTGAGCCAGGATCAAACTCTCAAATAAAAGTTGTCCAATTGCTCAGCTAATCATTATCTGAATATCTGGCTTGGTTTGTTTGTTGTTTCAGTTTAATTCTTAAAGAATTAATTTATTGTTAACCTACTGTTTAATTTTCAAAGTTCTTTGTGGTGGACCATCAGGGACTCGAACCCCAGACCTACCGGTTATGAGCCGGGCGCTCTAACCAACTGAGCTAATGGTCCACTTTTTTGGTGCCGAAGACCGGAATCGAACCGGTACGAAAGTATAAGTTTCGCAGGATTTTAAGTCCTGTGCGTCTGCCAGTTCCGCCACTTCGGCATGCACCAAATTTGGCTATGTCCTACTCTCCCAGGAAGTCGCCTCCCAAGTACCATCAGCGCTCAAGAGCTTAACTTCTGTGTTCGGAATGGGAACAGGTGTATCCTCTTTGCTATAATAACCAAATTTCATTTTGTTTTTTACTACAAGTATTATACTAACATTTTTCAAAACTTTTGTCAAATGTTTTTTCTTTTCTTTTTTCAAGAAAAATTAACCTATCACCTAAGTGATAATTTGCTTTTGCTCCATTTCTCTGGCGCAATAAATAATATACACTATATTAGATGATAGGTCAATAGTTTTTTATATATTTTTTTCATATTCTTTTTTTAGCTTTTCTATTATCTTTCTTTCAAGTCTAGAAATAGTCATTTGAGATATATTCAATTCCTTCGCTAAGGCTGATTGTGTTTTTTCTAAATAAAACCTGCCTTTAAAAATCTGAACTTCTAATTCATTCAATGTTTTTATAAACTTTTCCAAGAAATCCTTATATTCTATATCATTAAAGCTCTCTTCTTTATCTTTATCTGCTATTTTATCCATTAAGGATATATTTTCTTCTGAATCACTGTTAGTTGTTGCATCTAATGATACTGGTTGATATCCATAAGATGCTTCCATAGACTCTAATACTTCTTCTTCTGTACACCCTAAATATTCAGCAATTTCTTTTACTTTAGGATGTCTTTTATTCTGTTGTTCTAATACAACTTTAGCTTCACTTACCTTTTTACTTAGTTCTTGAACCCTTCTGGGAACTCTTAAGGTCCACACTTTATCTCTAAAGTACTTTTTTATTTCACCTACTATTGTAGGCGTAGCAAAACTCGAGAATTCAAATCCTTTTTCTACATCATATCTATCTATTGCATATATTAATGCTAAAGATGCGACTTGATATATATCATCAAACTCTACTCCTTTATTAATATACTTTTTTGCCAATATATTAACTAGATACAGATGTCTTTCAATTAGTATATCTCTTACTTCTCTATTTTTTTCTTTGCTATAAAGTTTAAAAAGCTCTTTAGTTTCTATATTTAGGTAATCTGTAGCATTAGCTACCTTCTTCATTACATATCAACTCCTAAATACTTTGTCATTTTTATACTGGTTCCCTTTCCTTCTTGTGATTCAACAATTACTTCATCCATAAGAGATTCTATTATAAATAATCCCATTCCACTCTCTTTAAGATCATCTATATCTGGCTCACTTACACCACTTCTATCGTAACCTTTACCATTATCTATTATTTCTATAGTTAATCCATTTTCTATCATTGAGTATATAATTATAAATCGATCATCTAAACTATGTTTTATAGCATTTGTGCAAGCTTCGGATATAGCTACTTTTAAATCTTCTATGTCATCAATACAAAAACCTACTTTGTTTGCAATGCCAGAAGTAGTTAGTCTTATTATACTTACATACTCCGGATTTGCTGTAATCTCCATTTTTATTGTTTCGTAAGCCAAAACTATCCCTCCAATTTAAAAATCTTATCTAAACCTGTTATATTGAATATTTTTCTTACGTTATTCTTAGGTTTTTCTATATATACTTCTTTATCCTCTATCTTTAATCTTTTTAGAATTCCTATCATTACACCAAGTCCAGTTGAATCTATATATTCTAAATCTTCAAGATCTAATCTCATATCTATATTCTTCTCATCAACTAACTTATGTAAACACTTTTTTAATTCATCTGCTGTAGATACATCTAATTCTCCTTCAAGAGAAACTTTCCAGAAATCATTTGTTGTATCTAATATTGAGTTTATTTTTATTGACATTATTCTACCTCCCATTTAATGTACTATTTTTTGAAAAACTTGAATACTCTAAATAAGCTACTAATTTTAGTTATGATATCCATAATTTCTCTCACACTTTTTGTTATATGTGCAGCATTGTCTATTATATCGGTTATATGTCTTTCATTAACATCGATTAATCTATTTGTTCTTTCAACAACTTTATTGGCGCTGTTTAATACTTTTGCTAAGTATATAGCTACTATAAAAAAGCTAGCACCAAATAAAACCGCCCCTATTTGCCAGCCTAATGCATTCATTACTTATCTCCCTCTTCAAAGCTCTTACTTATTAGTATATCTTCTTCTGATATCTCTATATTATTATCTTCTATTATTTCATCTTTTATAGATATAATTTTTTCTTTAACACTATCAAATGTTTCATGTAGAACATCTTTTGGATTTTCTTTTACTTCTATTAATTTTTCTTTAGCTTCTTTTCTTATTTCAGAACCCTCTTTAGGTGCTAAGCATAATCCTGTCACAAATCCAGCTACTGCTCCTAATACTAAGTATAATCCCTTTTTTGAACTCATAGTAATTTCTCCTTTTTATATTTATTAATTATATATTACAAATAAATATGGAAAAAGAATAGGATAAAATCCTATTCTTCATCTATATTTATTTTTGCAATTGAAACTACATTTACTTCATCTTCTGTCTTCATTAATTTAACTCCACTTGTTACTCTACCATAAATTGAAATTCCTTCAATTTGTAATCTTATAAGTATCCCATCAGAGTTAATTATCATTATTTGATCTTGCTCAGCAACCATTTCGGCTCCTACGATTTTTCCTGTCTTTTCAAATATATTATATGTTTTTATTCCTTTTCCAGCTCTACTTTGAACTCTATATTCATTAATATCTGTTCTTTTCCCAAATCCTTTTTCACTTACTACTAATAACTCATGACCTTCATCTGTTAAGTTCATAGAAACTATTCTATCATCTCCTGATAAAGTTATACCTTTTACACCCATAGCTGTTCTACCCATAGGTCTTATATCTGTTTCATTAAATCTTATAGACATTCCATTTTCAGTAACTAAAAGGACATCTTTTTCACCGTTTGTAATTTTAACATCTATTAATTCATCATCATCTCTAAGCCCAATTGCTATTAGCCCTGATTTATTAATATTTTTAAATTCTTCACGTTTAGTTTTCTTTACGATACCTTTTTTAGTAGCTAATAGTAAGTATAACTCTTCATTATTTGAATTATCTACTGGAATTAGAGTAGTTATTTTTTCGTTTGGTGCTAATTGTAATAAGTTTACTATAGCAGTTCCTTTTGCTTTTCTCTTCCCTTCTGGAATTTCAAAAGCATCCATTCTAAATACTCTACCTTTATTTGTAAAGAATAATAATCTACTGTGTGTAGTTGTTGTAACTAAATGTTTTACAAAGTCTTCTTCTCTAGTAGACATTGCTGATATTCCTTTACCACCTCTATTTTGACTCTTATATGTATCTAGAGGTACTCTCTTTATGTAACCAAAATGAGTAAAAGTAATTGCTATTTCTTCATCATCAATTAAATCTCTCATGTTGATTTCACCTTCAGCATGTCTAATTTCTGTTCTTCTATCATCTGCATATTTTTCTCTTATAGCTATAATTTCTTCTTTTATAACGTTTAAAAGTAATTGTTCATCTGCTAATATAGATCTTAAATATTCTATTTTTTTCATTAACTCACTGTATTCATCTTCTATCTTTTCTCTCTCTAACCCAGTAAGTCTTTGTAACCTCATATCTAAGATAGCTTGGGCTTGCACATCTGTTAAACCGAATTTTTCTATTAATCCATTTTTAGCTTCTTGAGTTGTCTTAGAAGCTCTTATTAAACTTATTACAGCATCTATATTATCTAGTGCTATTCTCAATCCTTCTAATATATGTGCTCTTGCTTCTGCTTTATTTAATTCAAATTTCGTTCTACGTGTAACAACATCTTTTTGATGTTCAACATAGTAGTATAGCATTTCTTTTAAATTTAATACTTTAGGCACACCGTTAACAAGTGCAAGCATTATTATACTGAAAGTATCTTCCATTTGAGAATGTTTATATAGATTGTTAAGAACTATGTTAGCATTAGCATCTCTTTTTAACTCTATAACGATTCTCATACCATTTCTGTTACTTTCATCTCTTAAGTCAGAAATACCTTCTAATTTTTTGTCTTTAACTAATTCAGCTATTCTTTCAACTAATCTAGCTTTATTTACTTGGTAAGGAATTTCTGTAACAACTACTTGTTGTCTTCCTTTTGGTAATTCTTCTATTATAGCTCTAGATCTAACTTTTACTTTACCTCTACCAGTTCTATAAGCTTCTGCTATATTTTCTTTTCCCATTATTATTGCTGATGTTGGGAAGTCTGGTCCTTGTACGTAATTCATTAATTCTTCTACACTACAATCTGGATTTTCAATTAAATGTACTGCTGCATCAATTGTTTCTCCTAAGTTGTGTGGTGGAATAGATGTAGCCATACCAACTGCTATACCATTAGATCCATTTACTAATAAGTTTGGATATCTTGATGGTAATACTGATGGCTCTTTTAAAGACTCATCAAAGTTTGGTACAAAGTCTACTGTTTCTTTATCTATATCTCTAAGTAATTCTAAAGCTAATCTACTCATTTTTGCTTCTGTATAACGCATTGCTGCTGGTGAGTCACCATCTACAGAACCAAAGTTACCATGACCATCAACTAAAAGTCCTCTAGTCGAGAAATCCTGAGCCATTCTTACCATTGCAAAATATACTGCTGTATCTCCATGTGGATGGTACTTCCCTAGAACGTCCCCAACAATACGTGCAGATTTTCTATAAGGTTTATCCGGCATTAAATTTAACTCATTCATAGAGTAAAGTATTCTTCTATGAACAGGCTTTAATCCGTCTCTTACATCTGGTAATGCACGACCAACTATAACACTCATGGCATAATCAATATAAGATTTTTTCATTTCACTGGCTATTTCTATAGGGAGTATTTTGTTATTTTGTTCCATTTTTACTCATCCCCTTTCTTATATATCTAAGTTTGTAACATATGTTGCATTTTCTTCTATAAATTCTTTTCTAGGCCCAACTTTATCTCCCATTAACATTGAGAATACTTGATCTGCCATTACAGCATCTTCTATTGTAACTTGTAATAATGTTCTCGTTTCTGGATTCATAGTTGTATCCCATAATTGTTCAGCGTTCATCTCTCCAAGACCTTTGTATCTTTGAAGCTCAACACCTGTTCTTCCTATTTCTTCTAATAAAACTTCTAATTCTTTATCTGTATAAACATAGTATTCTTTCTTTTGCTTTTTAACTTTATATAGAGGCGGTTGTGCTGCATAAACATATCCATTTTCTATTAAAGGTCTCATATATCTGAAGAAGAATGTTAATAATAATGTTCTAATGTGAGCACCATCTACATCGGCATCTGTCATTATTACTATTTTATGGTATCTAGCTTTTTCTATATTGAAATCATTTCCTACACCGCAACCATAAGCAGTTATCATATTTTTTATTTCATCAGAAGATAATATTTTATCTAATCTTGATTTTTCTACGTTTAATATTTTACCTCTAAGTGGTAATATTGCTTGAGTGTGTCTATCTCTACCTTGTTTTGCAGAACCACCGGCAGAATCCCCTTCGACTAAGAATATTTCACTTTTGGCTGGATCTTTCTCTGCACAGTCTGCTAATTTCCCAGGTAATGATGTACTTTCTAGAACACTTTTTCTTCTTGTTAATTCTCTAGCTCTTTTTGCAGCTTCTCTAGCTCTTTGAGCTCTTAAACCTTTATCAACTATAATTCTAGCTGTTGTTGGGTTTTCTTCTAAGAAAGCTCCTAATTCTTCTACTGTTACGCTATCTACGCTACCTCTCATATATGTATTACCTAATTTAGTCTTTGTTTGACCTTCAAATTGAGGTTCTGGTAGTTTAACTGATATAACAGCTGTAAGACCTTCTCTTATATCTTCACCTGTTAAATTTACTTCATTTTCTTTTATTAATTTATTACGTTTAGCATAGTCATTTACAGTTTTAGTTAATGCTGTTTTAAACCCTGCTAAGTGAGTTCCACCTTCATGTGTATCTATATTATTTGCAAATGAGAATATATTTTCTGTATATCCATCAGTATATTGCATTGCTATTTCAACGATAGTATCTCCTATTTTTTTATCTATGTGAACTATGTCTTCATGTATAGGTGTTTTTGTTTTATTTAAATATTTAACAAATTCAACTAGTCCTCCATCATAATGGAATTCTTTTTTACGTTGACTATCCACTCTTTTATCTTCAAATACGATTCTTACTCCTTTATTTAAGAAAGCAAGTTCTCTAAGTCTATGCTCTAATGTTTCATACTTGAACTCTACTTCATCAAATATAGTTTCATCTGGCATGAAGCTTATTATTGTTCCTGTATGATGAGATTCTCCAACTACGTCTAATGATGAAGTTGTTATTCCCTTTTCATAGTTTTGTCTATATATCTTTCCATCTCTATATACATCTGCAACTAACCATTTTGATAATGCGTTAACTACAGATATACCAACTCCGTGAAGTCCGCCAGATACCTTGTACCCTCCTCCACCAAATTTACCACCAGCGTGTAAAACTGTTAGAACTGTTTCTAAAGTAGATTTACCAGTCTTAGGATGAGTCTCTACAGGTATACCTCTACCATCATCCTTTACAGTTACACTACCATCTTCATTTAGACTAACATATATTCTGTCACAATAACCTTGTAATGCTTCATCTATACTATTATCAACAATTTCATAAACTAGATGGTGTAATCCTCTTGGTCCAGTAGATCCAATATACATACCAGGTCTTTTTCTAACGGCTTCTAGACCTTCTAGTACCTGAATCTGACTTGCGCCATACTCTTGTTGTTTCATTTAGTTACCTCCATTCTGTATACTAATTACTTTACCTTTTTCTATATTAAAAATAGTAGTATTATCTTTATTAAATATACTTTTATGCGCTATTTCTGCTGTAGTTATAAACATTTGTACATCTTCTAAATTTTCTACTAGTAGTTTTTGTCTTGTTTCGTCTAGTTCACTAAATACATCATCTAGTATTAATATAGGATTTTCTCCAACCTCATTTTTAATTAGCTCTATTTCTGATAATTTTAATGAAATAGAAGCTGTCCTTTGTTGCCCTTGTGAACCATATAATCTGACATCTAATTTATTAACAAATATATTTAAGTCATCCTTATGAATACCATATCTTGTAGTTCTTACTTCCATATCATGTTCTCTACTTTCAATTAACTTATTATAAAATCTTTCTTTCACTTCTATAACAGTATCTTCATCACTTATATTCATTTGATTCTTATAAGTGATTTGTAAATCTTCTATATTGTTAGTTAATCTAGTATGCATGGAATTTGCTATATTAGAAATTTTCTTAATAAAATCTCTTCTAATAATATATATATAGCTACCATATTGAGATAAACTTTCATCATAAACATCTAATAAGTTAGTATCTATATTTCTATTTTTAAGAACTCTATTTTTTTGACTTAATATTTTATTGTAATTTATTAAATAATTATAATATTTGGGCATTATTTGACTTATTTCTTTATCTATAAATGATCTGCGTTCTCTTGGGCCATCTTTGACTAACCTTAAATCTTCTGGAGAAAAAATTACTACATTTAAATTTCCAAGTAATTCTTGAATTTTTTGGATGTGTATCTTATTTACTTTAATTCCCTTTTTATTTTTTCCAATTGCAACTTCTATTAAACTATTTGTGTTGTATTTAGTGTAATTTCCTCCAATGTACAAACTTTCTGTATCAAATTTAATGATTTCTTTATCTTTATTCGTCCTGAAAGATTTGCCAAAAGATAGCATATAAATAGATTCCACTATATTTGTTTTTCCCTGTCCATTTTTACCAACTAAGAGATTAACATTTTTATTAAAATCTATATACAGATTGTCATAATTTCTAAAATTTATTAATTTTAAGCTATTAAGCTGCATTAAAGGGACTCCTTTTTACACTACCATTATTGAGTTTCCTTCGACTTCAATAAGATCTCCTGGTCTGATTTTTTTACCTCTTCGTGTTTCAACTTCGCCATTCACTTTTACTACGCCTTCTTGTATTAAAAATTTAGCATGACCGCCAGTTGAAGCAATATCAGCAAGTTTTAAGAATTGATCTAACTTAATATACTCTGAATCTATGGCTATTTCTATCATATTGACTCCTCCTATTTCTTATTAGTTAAGTACTTATTATACCATAAAAATAATAAAAACCCAACTAAATGCAGTTGGGTTCCAAGTCTTATATATTTGAAGCTATCCTTACAGGAAGTAATAAATATATATATTTAATACCATCAACTGGCTTAATTATACATGGATTAACATTAGTGGTAAATTCGATGAATATTTCTTCACTTTCTATATTTTTTAATCCTTCTAATAAATATCTTGAGTTAAAAGCAATATCTAAATAATCTCCCTCTAATTCCAAATCTACTTCTTCGTAAACATTACCTTTTTCAGTATTAGATGTTATTGCCAGCGTATTATCTCTTATTGATAATTTTATTAGATTATTTCTTTCTGATTGTGATAATAAAGATGCTCTTTCTATACTATTAAGTAAGCTTCTAGTATTTAATTTAATCCTAGTATTATGTTCTCTTGGAAGTAATTTTTTATACTCAATAAATTCGCCATCTAATAATCTTGTTATTATTTTTGTTTCATTTATCATGAAAATTGCATTTTTATCATCAAATCCAATTTGAACTTGTTCCTCTGTGGATAAAAGACTATTTACATCATTTAAAGTTTTTCCAGGAATTATAACTTTTGCATTTGAATTTAAGTTTTCCACAGAACAGCTTCTTACTGCAAGTCTATAACCATCTATAGCTACTAAACTGACTTCTCCATTAACTATTTCTAGTAGCTCTCCCATTAAAACTGGCTTTGTTTGATCCTGAGATATGGCAAATACAGTTTGTTTAATCATATTTTTTAGGATATCTTGTGGCACGTTGTATAAGTTATCTTTACTTACGTTAGGTAACACAGGATACTCTTCAGGGCTATCTCCCTTTATTTTGAATTTTGAGTTTAAACAATTTATATAAACGTTGTTATCATCATCTGTTTCAATCTCAACAAATGAATCAGGTAGTTTTCTTATTATATCTCCAAAAAGTCTTGCATCTATAACAATACTTCCTTCCTCTGCTATTTCTGCTTGTGCATAAGTTTCTATACCAATTTCTAAATCATATCCAGTTAAAACTATTTGATCTCTTTTAGCTACTATTAAAATTCCTTTTAATAAATCAAAGTTTGTTTTTCCATTAATAGCTTTTTGTACAATACTTATTTTATGAGCTAATAGTTTTTGATTACAAATTATCTTCAATGTGGATAACCTCCTTGTAGCATTTTAATAAAAATATATATAAAAACAATAGTAGTTGTAGTAGTAGGTGTTGTGGATAAAGTGGATAAGTATATCAATCCAAATAAAGCAAAAGATATTAACTTGTATATAAAATGTTAATATCTTATAAAAAACCTCTTAATTATATTGTGAACAAAATCTTAACAAAAAATTTATTAACATTACAGTAATAGTTATTAACAGACAAAATGTGAATAAATTATCCCTTTAAATCTGAGATTATTTTATCTATTTTGTCCTTTATTTGTTGATTCGCTTCGATATCCTTAGTTATTTTATCATGAGCATGAATTACTGTTGTATGATCTCTTCCACCAAATTCACTTCCTATCTTAGGTAATGACAAATCAGTAAGTTCACGGCAAATATACATTGCTATTTGTCTAGGATATGCTATTGTTCTTGTTCTTTTTTTAGAATTAAAGTCATCCATTTTAATGTTAAAAGCTTCTGAAACTTTTTCTTTTATTCTGTTTACTGTTATTTCTTCACCTTTTGGATTTGATATTATATCCTTTAAAGCTTCAGTTGCAAGCTCAAGTGAAATATTTTTATTTGTAAGAGATGAATAGGCAACAACTCTAGTTAAAGCACCTTCTAATTCTCTTATATTTGATTTAATGTACTTAGCTATGTAAGTCATTACTTCATTTGGAACATTTATGTTTTCTAATTGAGCTTTTTTTCTAAGTATAGCGATTCTCGTTTCGAAATCAGGTGGCTGAATATCAGTTATAAGACCCATTTCGAATCTTGATCTTAATCTATCTTCTAATGTGGGGATTTCTTTTGGTGGTCTATCACTAGATATGATTATTTGTTTATTTGCTTCATGTAATGCATTAAAAGTATGGAAAAACTCCTCTTGAGTCCCTTCTTTTCCAGCAATAAACTGTATATCATCTATTAATAGAACATCAACATTTCTATATTTATTTCTGAATTCTTCGTTCTTATCATTTTTTATTGAGTTTATAAGCTCATTTGTAAATTTTTCAGAAGAAACATAAACAACCTTAGGGTCTTCTTGTTGGCACATTATATGATGTCCAATAGCATGCATTAAATGTGTTTTTCCTAGACCAACTCCTCCGTATAAAAACAAAGGATTATATGCTTTAGCTGGAGATTCAGCTACTGCTACACAAGCTGCATGGGCAAATCTATTACTATTACCTATTACAAAGGTATCAAAAGTATATTTAGGATTTAAATTGGGATAACTTTTTTTGATAGTAGTAGATTTATCTTCTTCATTAGTATCTTGTATTTCTTTTTCGTCTAAAATAAATTTGATCTGATATTTTTTTAGGGATAATTGGCTTATACAACTTTCAATTAAGTTTAAGTATCTATTTTCAAGTATATTTTGTATAAATTCGTTTGGAGCCAAAAAAATAAGCTCATTAGATATTTGCTTTAAAGGTTTTATTTCCTTAAAAAAAGCATTAAAGCTGGCTGTAGATACCTCACCTTTTATTAGTTGCAAAGTTTTTTCCCATAAAGAAACTATATCCAT